>JASHUE010000716.1:0-6449 GCA_030040195.1 Streptosporangiaceae bacterium
ATCATCCAACTGCTGGCCGGCGTGCCGGTTGGCAACCCAGTCGGGAAGCAGGAGCAGGCCAAGTCGCAAGGCCGGGCCCTGGACGCCGACCGGTTCGCTCGCCTGCTCGCAGGCGACTGGGGCTGGTGGCGGACCGTGACCGGCAACCTGGAGAAGCTCCCCGGGCTGGTCGACGACAAGCCGGAACTGCTCCCGCCCGACCCCCCGTACGACCCGCTGGCGCAGGCGGCGGAGCTGCTGGAACTGGCCAGTTCCGTGCCGAAGAGCATGAAGTGGAAAGTGCGGGCGGGTGTCGGGGACCGGGTTCGCTGGTACGAGCTGCCCGAGGAGGTCGGGCACTAAGCCGGGTCTCAGAGCCGATGAAAACGAGCCGCGCCAAGCCGACGCAAACCGGATTGCCGGCCACTCCGTGCGGGCCTCGCCGGCCGGTGCCGTCACCATTCTGCGCTTGTGAATCTTGACGTCCGGTTCAGCCTGGTGCTACACCGGTCGCAGGCAGCGGAAAAGGGCTCGGTAGTCACATGAAGATCTTCTTTGCGACCGACATCCATGGCTCGGAGGTGTGCTGGCGGAAGTTCCTGAACTCCGCTGCCTTCTACAAGGCGGACTTGGTCATCCTCGGCGGGGACGTCACCGGGAAGGCCATGGTGCCGATCACCGCTTTCACCGGCTACTGGCAGGCGACCTGGCGCGGCGAGACGTACCAGCTCGAAAGCAAACAGCAGCTCGACGAGCTGATCGCGCGGATCCGCAACAGCGGATTCTACCCGGCGATCGTCAGCCCGGATGAGCTGAGCCACCTGGGGGCGAACGAGGCCGCCGTCGGCGAGCGGTTCGAGCACGAGATGATCAGCTCCCTGGACCGCTGGCTGGACATGGCCGACGGCAAGCTGCGCGGCGGCCAGATCCCGTGCATACTCAACGGCGGCAACGACGACATCTTCGAGATCGATAGCGTGCTCGAGTCCTCGCCGTGCGTGAGCTTCGCCGAAGGCAAGCTCATGGACCTCGGCGGCGGTTTCTCGCTGGTCAGCATGGGCTGGACGAACCCGACGCCGTGGAACACCTACCGCGAGGCCGCCGAGGACCAGCTGGCGGAGAAGATCGAGGCGGTCGCGGAACTCGTGCCCGACATGGGCCGGGCTATCTTCAACTTCCACGCGCCGCCGTACGGCACCGGGCTGGACGAGGCCCCGGCCCTGGACCAGAACCTGCGGCCGATGCACGGCGGCGCGGTCATGAAGCCAGTCGGCTCGACGGCGGTCAAGGAGGCGATCGTCAAGTACCAGCCGATGCTGTCGCTGCACGGCCACATCCACGAAAGCCGGGCCATCAGGCGCATGGGCCGGACGCTCGCGATCAATCCGGGCAGCGTCTACGGCGACGGCGTCCTGCAGGGCACCGTGGTCGACCTGGACGCGAAGAAAGGCAAGGTCAGCAGGTACCTGCTGGTGAACGGGTGAAGCAGGTACCTGCTGGTGAACGGGTAAAGCCGGGACGGCCAGGCACGCTGGCCGCCCAGACCTGAGAGGCGCACATGGCAGCAGAATCCGTGAGCACCACCCCAACCCTGTTCCTGCGTAACGCTACCGGCCTGGTACGAGGCTGGTCGGTGCGCGACTCGATGATCTACGCGTGCCTGTCGACTAACTTCCTGGCCCTCGGGATCTACGAGTTCACGTTCGCCGGCCCGGCTTTCCCGAAGGGTCAGTTCATCACCTCGATCATCATCTCGGCGATCCTGGTGTCGTTCCTGGTGGTCGCCTACAGCGGGCTGATCGTGACGATTCCGCGGGCCGGCGGCGACTACGTCTGGCAGACGCGCATCCTCGGCAGTGGCATCGGCTTCGTGATGGCTGTTACCGGCTGGTGGTTCATCCTGTGGCTATGGGCGCCGATCTACGGCAACATCCTGTCGGTCATCTTCTTCCAGCCCCTCTGGGCGACCCTCGGCAGTCCCTCCGGGGCGGCCTGGTTCGGCTCCAAGTGGGGGATCTTCGTCGTCTGCCTGATCACGATCGCGATAGCGGGTGTGCTGGTCTCGCTCGGCATGGCCGGCTATGCAAGGATCCAGAAGTGGTGCTTCTACGGCGGGCTGATCGGCTTCGCCGTTGTGGTCGTCCTGCTGCTGGTCAGCAGCCATGCCTCGTTCGTCAGCTCGTTTAACGTCGAGGCCCAGAAGATCTTCGGCGTGCACAATGCGTACGCAGCGACCAACGCGGCGGCCAAGAAGGCGGGCTACAGCACGTATCCGATCGGCATCGGCCCGCTCGGCCCGACGCTGTCGCTGATCCCGGCCATGATGTTCTTCATCCTGTGGCCGAACTGGGGCTCCACCCTGTACGGCGAGATCCGCGGCGCGAGCGACTTCAAGCGGGTCTTCACCGGTATGTTCACCGGCCTGTGGATCACCGTCCTGCTGGTGGTCGTCTTCCTGCTGCTGGTCGACAAGACGATCGGCTGGGGTTTCTACCAGAACCTCAACTCGCTGGACTACAACACCACGCCGCAGTTCGGCATCTGGCCCTACCCGTTCCTGTTCGCGGGCTGGCTGGTGCACAACGCTGTCTTCCAGGTCGCCTTGATCCTGGTGCTCAGCCTGTGGTTCTTCGGCTGGGTCGGCACCCTGTTCCTGTCCTCGACGCGGGTCATCTTCGCCGCGGCGTTCGACCGGGTGCTGCCCGACCGGGCGGCCGAGGTGTCGGAGAAGCGCAAGGTGCCGCTCTACTCGCTGGTCCTGATGCTGCTGCCAGCCGCGATCGTGAGCGGGTTCTACGCGTCCTCGCTCTCGTTCCGTGATTACACGCTCGATGCGACTCTCGTCATCGCGGTCACGTACCTGTTCAGCGCGATCGCGGTCGTGATCCTGCCGTGGCGCAAACCGGAGCTGTGGGCGGCATCACCGGCGAGCCGGTTCAAGGTCTTCGGCGTGCCGATCGTGCCGGTGGCCGGCGTGGTCACGATCGCGCTGCTGGTCTTCGACCTGGTCGAATGGCTCTCCAACGACCTTTACTTCGTGAACAACCATGACTCGCTGTACTTCATGGCGGGGATGTACGTGCTCGCGGTCGTGGTGTACCTCGTGGCCCGCGTCGTGCGCAGGCGGCAGGGCATCGACCTCGGCCTGATTAACAAGGAGATCCCGGTCGAATAACTCACGCGCGGTCGTATTCGGTCACTGCGATTCTTTTGGGGAACGAGGTGTGTCCGCAGTGACCCTTGCGAGCAGGCGCGCAGTCGCCCGCGGCAACCGGGCTGCCCTGGGCCAGTGCACACCGACAAACCGGCGGAGATCTAGATGAGCGACGTACCTGACCGGGCCAGCGCGGTCATCATCGGCGCGGGCATCGTGGGCAACAGCCTCGCCTACCACCTGGCCCGGCTCGGCTGGACCGAGCTCGTCCTGGTGGACAAGGGCCCGATGCCCAACCCTGGCGGCTCCACCGGGCACGCGTCGAACTTCATTTTCCCGATCGAGTACTCCAAGATGATGATGGAGCTCACCCGCGACTCGACCGAGCAGTACAAGGAGCTGGGTGTCTTCACCGAGAGCGGCGGCATCGAGGTAGCCCGTACCGAGGCGCGGATGACCGAGCTGCGCCGCCGCTGCTCGCAGGCCAAGTCGTGGGGCATCCCGGCCGAGCTGCTGACTCCCGAGGGCGTGGCCAAGCTGGTGCCGTACCTGGACCCGTCGGTGATACTCGGCGGCGCGTACTTCCCGACCGTCGGCGTCGTCGACTCGCTGCGGGCGGGCACGCTGATGCGCGAGCGTGCCCAGCAGTCCGGCGCGCTGACCGTGCTGGCCGGCACCGAGGTGCTCGGCATCGACAAATCCGAGGATGGCCGGGTCAGCGCGGTGCGGACCAGCAAGGGCGCGATCGGGACCCAGGTGTGCGCGATCTGCTGCGGGGTCTGGAGCCCGCGCATTGCCAGGATGGCCGGGGCGAGGATTCCGCTCACCCCGATCGTGCACCAGATGATCAGTGTCGGCCCGATCGCGCTATTCGACGGTACCGAGGGCGAGATCGCCTATCCGATCGTGCGCGACGTCGACGAGAACATGTACGAGCGCCAGCACGGCGGCGACATCGAGGTCGGCTCCTACGCGCACCGGCCGATCATCGTCTCGCCGGACGACATCCCGTCGATCGAGGCCGCCGTGCTGTCGCCGACCGAGATGCCGTTCACCCAGGACGACTTCGACCCCCAGCTCGAGAAGGCGCTGGAGCTGATGCCTGAGCTGCTCGGGGACGAGCGGGCGGGCCAGCGCTACGCGATCAACGGCCTGATCTCGATGACGCCGGACGGGCATCCGGCGCTGGGCGAGACCTCTGAGGTGCCGGGCCTGTGGTCGGTCGCCGCGAGCTGGATCAAGGAGGGCCCGGGCATCGGGCGGGCGGTGGCCGAGTGGATGAGCGGAGTCACCCCCGAGATCGACATCCACGAGGCTGATGTCTCGCGGTTCTACCCACACCAGCGCACCGCCGCGCATGTGAGCGCGCGGGCGGTCGAGGGTTTCAACAAGATGTACGGGATCGTGCACCCGGCCGAGCAGTGGGAGTCGGGCCGCCCGGTCCGGGTCTCCCCGGTGTACGAGCGCGAGCGCGAGCTCGGAGCCGTATTCTTCGAGACCGCTGGCTGGGAGCGGCCGATGTGGTACGAGCGCAACCGCGACCTCGTCGACCGCTACCGGGGCCAGCTGATGGACCGAGGCGGCGAGTGGGAGTCGCGCTGGTGGTCGCCGATCATCAACGCCGAGCACCTGGCGATGCGCGAGCGGGCGGGCCTGTTCGACCTGTCCGCGTTCGCGATCCTGGACGTGACCGGCCCCGGTGCCCTGCAGGCCGTGCAGAACGTCGCGGTTGCGCAGATGCAGGTGCCGGTGGGCCGCGTGATCTACACCTCCTTCCTTGACGACGCGGGCGGTTTCAAGGCCGACCTCACGGTCATGCGGCTCGGGCCGCGGCACTTCCGCATCGTTACCGGCGGTGCCACCGGGATGATGGACCTCAAGTGGGTTGCCGATCATCTGCCCGCCGACGGCAGCGCGCAGGTCACGGACCTGACCTCGGCCTGGGCCACGTTCGGCCTGTGGGGGCCTAAGGCCCGCGACATCCTGCGCCACCTCACCGACGACGACATCTCGAACGAGGGCTTCCCGTTCGCCAGCTGCCGGGAGATCGAGGCCGAGGGCATCACCGTGCTCGCGTCGCGTATCTCGTATGTGGGCGAGCTCGGCTGGGAGCTGCACGTGCCGTTCGAGCAGGGCGGCAAGCTGTGGGACGCGCTGTTCGTCGCGGGCCTGGCCTACGGGATGGTGCCGGCCGGGATCGGCGTCTACGGCACGACCGCTCGGCTGGAGAAGGGTTACCGCGCCTTCGGCGCCGAACTGGACGCGCACTACAACCTGGTCGAGGCGGGCATGACCAGGCCCAGGGTGAAGGCCGAGGACTTCATCGGCAGGACCGCGTACCTGGCCCAGCGGGAGGCCCCCCCGGCCGCGCTGCTCTGCACGCTCACCGTCGACGATCACGTGTCGGAATCCGGGGAACTGCGGTACATGCTCGGCGGCGAGCCCATCCTGACCGACGACGGCGAGCCAATCACCGACGCCCGCGGCCGGCGGTCCTACGTCACCAGCGCCGGTTCCGGTCCCTCGGTCGGCAAGCACCTGCTGATGGCCTACCTGCCGCAGCAGCTGGCCGTCGCCGGCATCCCGCTAACCGTCGAGTACCTGGGCGAGCTGTACCCGGTCACCGTGGCCGTAGCCGGATCGACGCCGCTGTTCGACCCCCTCAACGAGCGCATCCGGTGCTGAGGTGGACGTCCTCGTCTGCGTGAAGCGCGTGCCGATGGTCGGCGGCGTCGTCCAGCTGACCGCCGATGGGCTCGATGTGGATACGCGCATGTCCGGCTTCGCCATCAGCCCGCACGAGGAGTGCGGGGTCGAGGAGGCCGTGCAGATCACCGAGCGTGAGGGCGGCACGGTGACCGTGCTGACGCTCGGACCACCCGAGGCCGCCGACCAGCTCAGGGACATGCTGGCGCTCGGCGCGCATCGCGGCGTGCTGCTGGAGACCGACGGCCGGGAGTGGGGTCCCATGGCCACGGCTACCGCGATCGCTCAGGCGGTGACCGGCCAGGACTTCCCCTCGTTCCCCCTGCTGATCTTCGGCAACGAGGCCGCCGATACTGGCGGTTACCAGGTCGGGATCCGGGTCGCGCACCTGCTCGGGCTGCCCTGCGTGACCGGCATCAAGCGGCTTGAGCTGGCTGGCGGGGTGCTGCGCGCCGGGCGGGAGCACGAGGAGTTCGAGGTCTCGCTGCCGGCCGTGGTCACCGTACGGGAGGGCATCAACCTGCCGCGCTACCCGTCCCTGCCCGGACGGCTGCGGGCCCGGCGCGCGGAGATCACCGTGCTGCGGCCGCAGTGGCAGGCGGACGGGCTG
>JASHUE010000717.1:0-5360 GCA_030040195.1 Streptosporangiaceae bacterium
CAGGCGGGTCTTGCCCACCCCGGCTTCGCCGCCCACAAGTGCGAAAGCCGAGTGCCGGGCCAGCGCCTGCCGCAATGACACGGCCAGCGACGCCATCTCCTCACCCCGGCCGATCAACACCGGGCTGACGACGCGGTCGCTCATAGCCAAAACGTTGCCACAGATCCCGCCTGACTGCATTGCTGGCCTCTCGCGGACAGCGGCCGGGGCTCGCGCGCCCGCCCTGGATCTGCTGCGTGCGGGGTCCGACGAGCCCGCATGCTGGTCAGGACTGCGCGGTCGGCGCGTGCCGGTAGGTGGCGGGTGGCAGGTCGGCGAGCTGGTGCAGGATGTGATCGCCTTCGGACAGGAAGTCGAGGTCCGCGCTGCGCGGCTCGGCGAGCAGCCGGCCGATGCTGGCCTGGGCGACACGGGCGCGCTGGGCGAGCAGGTCCAGGTACGGCACCCGGTCGCTGGCACGATCCGGGGCGGGCAGGCTAAGCGCCTGGTGGACCGCGGCGAGCAGGTGCCGGACCGCCGTGCTGCCATCTGCTCCTCGTCCCCGCCCGCGCGCGGCGTCGGCGTCAGCCACGTTCGCTCTCCCGGCTGTCGCTGGCTGCTGAGCCCCGGTGGCTGATCTGCAGTGACGAGCCGTTCGCACTTTCTCACGTTCAGCAATCAATTCCTAGCTGTACGTAACCGTGTCGCCGCCGACATGTGGAGGTGGCTGCCGGCCCACGGCTGCGACTAGGCAGGCCGGCCGAACGGAGACGACGATGACCGCACAGCGACGCGTCGGCGGGCGCGGGGCGGACCCGCAGGATCTTGGCGGGCCCTGGTTGGGCGCTGCTCCAGGGCAGGTGGGAGTCGTCACCGGATAGGCAGTGGATACGCTGGACTGATACCGAAAGCAGAGGGTGCCAGGACGCGTGACCAGCGCCAGGGTGTCAGCCGCAGATATCAAGGCAGGCCTGTGACGGTGGCTCCAGCAACTCCCCGGCTGATCGACCGGGGTAACCTTCTTGCTGCCCTGGATCGCGCGGCGGCGAGCAAGGTGACGATTATCTCGGCTCCGGCCGGCAGCGGGAAGACGTCACTGCTGCGCGCCTGGGCCGGCCGACCGGGCCAGCCCCACCGCCTCGCTCTCGTGCAGGTCCAACGCGACCAGCACGACACCCAGCAGTTCTGGCTGTCCCTGCTCGACGCGGTTCGTCACGCCACGGATGCACGCAGCGGCGTCGAATTGCCGGCGGCGACACCCGGCTTCAACGCACCGGCGATGGTCGACCGGGTGCTCTCGGAGCTCGCAGACGTTCATGGCGGCCTGACGCTGGTCATTGAGGATCTCCACGAGCTGCACTCGCCGGAGGCCCCCGCTCAGCTCACCCGGCTGGTCACCAGCCTTCCCCCGGACGCGCACGCGATCCTGACCACGCGTCACGATATGCCGCTGCGGCTGCACCGGCTTCGCCTGGCTGGCGAGCTCGCCGAGATCCGCGCGGAGGACCTGCGCTTTACCGAGCGAGAAACCCGCGAGCTGCTCGACGCCTCGGGTATCGCGCTGTCCGCGGCCGGGACCGCGCTGCTCTACCAGCGCACCGAGGGATGGGCCGCGGGCCTGCGGCTCGCGGTGCTCTCACTGGCCGGCCACCCCGACCCGGAGCGGTTCGTCGCTGAGTTCTCCGGCAACGACCGCGCCGTCGCCGAGTACCTGCTCGCCGAGATGCTGGACCGCCAGCGGCCCGACGTCCAGGATCTGCTGCTGCGCACCTCCCTGCTCGACCGCGTCAACGGCGAACTGGCCGACCTGCTGACGGGTCGCCCCGGCTCGGAGCAGATTCTGCTGGATCTCGAGGACGCCAACGCGTTCGTCGAGTCGCTCGACCCCGGACGTACCTGGTTCCGCTACCACCACCTGTTCGCCGATCTGCTCCGGCTGGTCCTGCGCCGCACGCTGCCCGCGGAGATACCCGCGCTGCACCGGCGCGCGGCCGGATGGTTCGCCCAGCACGGCCAGGTGGCCGAGGCCATCCGGCATACCCAGGCGGCCAGCGACTGGCCGGAGGCAGCCCGGATGCTCGCCGACCATTCGTTCAGCCTGACCCTCGACGGCCAGGCACAGACCATGCAGGCACTGGTGGAGGCCTTCCCGCAGGGCGCGGACCACCTGGAGCTCGCCCTGGTGCGCGCGATGGGCGACCTTGCTCAGGGGCGCCTGGACGAGGCGGCCGCGCACCTGGCCGTTGCCGAGACCTATGCCGAGACGACGCCGCCTGAGCGCCTGCGCCGTCTCCGGGTGGCGATCGCCTCGCTGAAGCTATCGCTGGCCAGGCGGCGCGGTCACCTGGCCGGTGTCGTTGAACAGGCCCGGTTCCTAGCCGCCCCGGTAACCGGGCCGTCCGACGAAGACATCGCCTTGGACAGCGACCTGCGGGCGGTGGCGCTGATGAATCTGGGGATCGTCGAGGCGTGGTCCCTGGGGCTACCAGACGCTGAACGCCACCTACGGGAGGGCGCCGTCCTGGCCAGGGAGATCGGCCGGCCTTACCTGGAAGTCGGCTGCCTCGCACAACTCGCGTTCGCGTACATCTTCCATAGTGCTGCCAAGCCGAAGAGCCGTGCGTTCGCCACGACCCAGGAGCGCTGCCGCGAGGCGATCGCGCTCGCCGAACGGCACGGCTGGGGCACCGAACCAGTGATCGCGCCGGCGGTGATGACGCTCGCCGGCACGATGGTGTGGCTGGGGGAGTTCGACGATGGCGAGCGGTGGTTGCGGCGCACCGAACGGGCTCTGCAAACAGACACCGGACCGGACATCAGGCTGCTGCTGCACCAGACAGCCGCGATACTGCACGCCGGTCGCGGCCGCCGCCAGGAGGCGCTCGAGGAGTTCAGCACGGCCGAACGCCTGGCGTCGCAACTGGAGGGATCGCAGGCGCTGGCGAGCCAGGTAACCAGCTGGCTGCTCTCCACGCAAGCCCGCCTCGGGATGACCGGCGAGGCCCGGGCCCGCCTGGCCGCGCTCGATGACCAGCGGGCCAGCTCAGGTGAGATAGGTAATGCCCGCGCAGCGATCTGCCTCGCCGAAGGAGATCCGGCCGCGGCTCTGGCCGCGGTGGCCGGTGTTCTCGACGGGACGGCACCGGTCCTTGGTTACGTCACGGTCGCTGAGGCCCATCTTCTCGCCGGGCTCGCCCATCGTGAGCTCGGTGATCAGCGCGCCGCGAACCAGGCGGCTGAGCACGCGCTGGCCTTGGCGGAGTCTGACCGGCTGGTCCTGCCGTTCGCGATGACGGGCTCCCTCGAGCTGCTCGAGGCACTGCCCCCGCACCAGACGGCGCACGCCGCGCTGCTCGCCGACATCCTCGACGTCCTCCATGGCTCATCCGCGGGGACCAAAGAGGAGCCCTCGTTGCCGCCGGCGGAGGATCTCAGCCCAGCCGAACTCAGGGTGCTGCGATTTCTCCCGACCAACCTGTCCCGGCCCGAGATCGCCAGCGAACTGTCTGTCTCCCCGAACACCGTCAGCACGCACCTGCGCACCATCTACGCAAAGCTCCAGGTCCGTGACCGGTCCTCGGCCGTGCAGCGCGCCAGGGAACTGAGGCTGCTGGCCGACCGCCGCACGCGCTAGGAATGACAGCTGCCAGCCGGGCGGTCGGCGGCAGTGGCTCGGCCGCACACCGGCGGCCAGCAGCCGGGTCAGGCGCGATCGCCTTGGCCAGATCGATCAGCGCCATCGGATTGCCGGCTGCTTGATCCAGCACCCGACGGCGAGCATGACCCACAGGCGCGCCGGGCTGGTCATCCAGCAAACGCTCGGCGTCTGCCGGCGACAGAGGTTCCAGCCGAAGTTCCGGCAGCCCTTGGCCAAATCCGGCGGGCGGCTGCGCGGGACGCGCTGCTGCTGGCGGCGGTTGGTGGCACCGCGAACGGTGCTGCTGCGGCAACCTGACAGCTCGGTAGCCGTCCGCCTCGCCTTCGAACACATCGAGCCGGCCGGCCCGGCCGGCCCATGAGCGCTGGCCGCCCGCCGAGTGCAGTCAGGTTGCGGATGCCTCAGCGCAGCAAGCCGCTAGATGCTGAGGGGGCGGAGACTGGGTCGGCGTCCCCGGTGACCAGATGCTGGGATGAGAACGAGTACTACCCCGGTGACCGCGGCATGTGGACCATGATCTATTCACGGCCTCAGCAGTGAGGTCCATGGCCCAGCGAGGCCCGCACCGCGCCCTGACAGAAAGGACTGCGCTATGCCAATGATCGACGTGTACGCCACCGCGGGCACATTCGCCGACAAGCACCGCCTGGCGGCGGATCTCGCGGCGACGTTGATGGCGATCGAGGGGGTCCCCGACATCCCGATGTTCCGGCAGAACACGGCGGCGTTCATCCATGAGTTGCCCGCAGGCGACTTGTCGAACGTCGACGGCGCGTCCAACTACGTGCGCGTCCAGGTGCTGACGAACGCGGGCGCGTTGGACCGCGACAAGCAGCTCGCGGTGGTGAGCCAGTTCACCAGCATGGTCGCGGATGCCGCTCACGATCCGGCCCTGGCCGACCGCACCTGGGTGCTCCTGACTGAAGCGGTCCCCGGCGGGTGGGGCCTCGGCGGCCACGCGAGCACCAACGACGAACTTGTCGCCGCGGCCCGCCGGCAGATAGCCGAGCTCCAGGCAAGGGGCAGTGCGCCGGGGACGTAGCTGTGGTCTGCGCCCGCCCGCGACTCCGGCGGCACGCGGGAGCATCTCCGCGGCGGAGCTGGGCCGGACCGGCCAGACTTGGTGCATGACGACGGCGCCAGCTGGCCAGCCAGACCGGAAGGTCACACATGCACAGGCGGCTCGCATCCTGGCCGGCCGGGACCCGGTCATCGCCCGATTGCTCGCCGAGACCGGTTCACCGCGGCTCCGGCGGTCGGCCGAGTCGCACTTCGCCACGCTGGTTCGGGCGATCGTGTACCAGCAGCTGGCCGGGAACGCGGCCGCCGCGATCCACGGTCGGCTGATCGCGGCGATGGACGGCGATGTCCAGCCGGAACGGCTGATCGAGCTGTCCGACGAGACGCTGCGCGCGGTTGGCTTGTCTCGGGCCAAGGTCGTCTCGCTGCGAGATCTGTCGGCCAAGGTGCTGGACGGCACCGTCGTCCTGTCAGCGCGCCGACTGTCGAGAATCAGCGATGAGGACATCATCGAGCGGCTGTCGGCCGTGCGCGGCATTGGCCGCTGGACATCTGAGATGTTTCTCCTCTTCCAGCTCCGCCGCCTGGACGTCTGGCCGGCCGGTGACTTCGGCGTCCGTCGCGGCTACGGGCTGGCCTGGGGGATTGCGACGCCGACCGCGAGGCAACTGGAGCCGCTCGGGGACCCGTATCGCCCCTACCG
>JASHUE010000718.1:0-8829 GCA_030040195.1 Streptosporangiaceae bacterium
ACGCAGATCCAGTTTCCCGTGACCCACGGCGCGACCGCCACCAGCGTCGAGCAGACGGTCAAGGGCGCGGGCGGCGGCGCGGATGCCAGCGCCCAGGAGGTCAAGCCGTTCGACGGGACGCCGCCCTTCTGGCAGGTGCAGACCGGCCAGCTGACGTCAGGGCAGACCAGGGCGGTCGAGAACGCCATCGTCAGCACCTACCACCCGCCGAAGGGCGCTACTGGCGTCTCGGTCACGACCGTCAGTGCGAGCTGGGGCTCGCAGATCTCGCAGAAGGCAGCGATCGCGCTCGTCGCCTTCATGATCGTGATCGTGCTGTACCTGTCGATCGCGTTCGAATGGCGGATGGCCGCGGCGGCGTTCGTCGCGTTGCTCCATGACATCGTGATCACGATCGGCGTCTACGCGCTCGCCCACTTCCAGGTAAGCCCGGCCACCGTGATCGGCCTGCTGACGATCCTCGGCTACTCGCTCTACGACACCGTCGTCGTCTTCGACAAGGTCCGCGAGAATACCGCGCCCATTCTGGGCACGCGGAAGAGCAACTACAGCCAGGCGGCCAACCTGGCGCTGAACCAGACCCTGGTCCGGTCGATCAACACCTCGCTGATCGCGCTGCTGCCGGTGGCGGCGATTCTGGTCGTCGGCACCCTGCTGCTGGGCAACGGCGAGCTGAAAGACCTGTCCCTGGTGCTGTTCGTCGGCATGCTCTCCGGCACGTACTCCTCGATCTGCATCGCCACCCCGGTGCTGACTTCCCTTAAGGAGCGCGAGCCGCAGTACAAGCAGCTGGCCAAGCAGGTGGCACGGCAGGCAGCCGGCGGCCGCGCGGCGATCCGGCGGTCGGCGAAGGAGCAAGCGGCCGCCGCTGCGGGCAACGGCAGCAAGGCTGGCGCGACCGCGGCCATCGCGGATGTCGACGCCGAGCCCGCCGACGAGCCGGCCGTCGAGGAAGAGGACGCAACCCTGGCCGACCAGGTGCCGGCCAGCCAGACGGCGGTGCCGAGCGGTCAGCCCGCACGCAGCAGCGTGCGGCCGTCAGGCCAGCGCCAGCAGCCAACTCGGCGACCAGGCTCAAGCAACCGGCGACCGAGCGGTAAGAAGAAGCGGCGGTAGGCGGCCATGCCAGGGCTCGCGGCCAGGCCTAGGTCAGCCTCGGCGCGAGCGGGACGCGACGGGCCAGCCCCCGCGCGAGCGGGACTCGACGGGCCAGCCCGCGCGCGAGCGGGACTCGACGGGCTGGCCTCCCGGCGGGTGGCGGCTTTCCGGTGAGCGCGTCGGAGGCCGGGATCACCGACGTCGCCGGGTTGCTGCGATCCCGGATCCGGGATATCCCGGACTACCCGCAGCCGGGGATTCTCTTCAAGGACATAACCCCGCTGCTCGCCGACGGCTTGGCATTCGCGGCCGTGGTCGCCGAGATGGCGGCCGGATACTCGGACGTCCACAAGGTGGCCGGCATCGAGGCCCGCGGCTTCATCCTCGCCGCCCCGGTGGCTCTTGAGCTCGCCGCCGGCTTCGTGCCGGTGCGCAAGCAGGGCAAGCTGCCGGCCCAGACCTACGCGGAGTCTTACTCGCTTGAGTACGGAACTGCGACGCTTGAGGTGCATAAAGATGCTTTTGCGCCGGGAGAGCGAGTACTCATAGTCGATGATGTCCTGGCGACGGGCGGCACCGCAGCGGCCACCGTTGAGCTAGTAAAACGCGCGGGAGCAAGGGTGGCAGGAATAGTGGTGCTGATGGAACTGGGATTCCTGTCTGGCCGCGAAAAGCTGCCAGATGTCCCGGTCCGCGCGCTCCTCGCCGTGTGACGCCACGCACGGAGCCGGGCACTTCCTGAATCGTCCACCGATACACTCGATAGATAGACGGACGTGAGGAGCACATGTGGCTGGTGACGTGGCGACGGCTGGAGCGGCCGGAACCGATGTCACCCAGGCGCCTGAGGCGGACGAAAGGGTGGCATCGCCAGAAGGCATGCCCGCAACGCCGCCCGGGCAGTCCAAGCCCAAGTCCGGCCGCACCCGCAAGCGCCAGCCGGCCGCACAGGAGGATTCCCCCTCGCAGGGCGACGCCGCCGGTGAGCGGCCAGGCGGCGGCGCAGTAATCACCGAGCCCGTCGGCGACGAGGCCGACCCGGCACTGGCATCTCCTCTCGGTCCCGCTGCGCCCGGCTCCGATGAGCGGGCCGCCGGCCTCGGCAAGAAGGCGTCGGGCCGGTCCGTGCCCGGCCTGTCGCGCCGTTCATCGCAGCCGTCAGGCCAGCCACCCAGTACCCAGGCGGATACCACCTCGGGCGCCGCGGCCATGCGCCGCCGGCTGGCCAGGCTTGGCGCCGCGCGTGGCGGGGGCATCAACCCTGTACTCGAGCCACTGGTTAAGACCGTCCGCAACACCCATCCCAAGGCCGACTTCCGGCTGATCGAGCGAGCCTACGACGTGGCCGCCCGGATGCACGCGGGGCAGTCCCGGCGCAGTGGTGACCCGTACATCACTCACCCGCTGGCTGTCGCGACGATCCTCGCCGAACTCGGCATGAACCACGAGACGATCTGCGCGGCACTGCTGCACGACACCGTCGAGGACACCCAGTACACGCTGGCCCAGCTGCGCGAGGATTTCGGCGACGACATCGCCAGCCTGGTCGACGGGGTGACCAAGCTCGACAAGGTCAAGTACGGCGAGGCCGCGGAGGCCGAGACCGTGCGCAAGATGGTCGTGGCGATGTCACGCGATATCCGCGTGCTGGTCATCAAGCTGGCCGACCGGCTGCACAACATGCGGACGCTGCGCTATCTCCCGCGGGCCAAGCAGGAGCAGAAGTCCCGCGAGGTCCTGGAGATCTTCGCCCCCCTGGCACACCGGCTGGGCATGAACACCGTCAAGTGGGAACTCGAGGACCTGGCGTTCGCCACCCTGTTCCCCAAGCGGTATGACGAGATCGCGCGGCTCGTGTCCGAGCGCGCGCCGCGGCGGGAGATGTTCCTGCAGGAAGTGATCGAGGACGTGCAGGAGGACCTGCGCGAGGCCAAGATCAAGGCGACGGTCACCGGTCGGCCGAAGCACTACTACTCCGTCTACCAGAAGATGATCGCGCGAAATGTCAGCTTCGACGACATCTACGACCTGGTCGGCATCCGAGTCCTCGTTGATTCCCTGCGCGACTGCTACGCGGTGCTCGGCACCGTCCACGCGCGGTGGAACCCGGTACCTGGCCGGTTCAAGGACTACATCGCGATGCCGAAGTTCAACATGTACCAGTCGCTGCACACGACCGTGATCGGGCCCGAGGGCAAGCCGGTAGAGCTGCAGATCAGGACCTGGGGCATGCACCGGCGGGCCGAGTACGGCGTGGCCGCCCACTGGAAGTACAAGGAAGAGATGGCCGGCGGCAGCGCGTCCGACATGGCCTGGCTGCGCCAGCTCGTCGACTGGCAGCGAGAGACGGCCGACCCGGCCGAGTTCCTGGACACGCTCCGGTTCGACCTGGGCACGGCCGAGGTGTACGTGTTCACCCCCAAGGGCGAGGTAATCGCGCTGCCGCAGGGCGCCACGCCGGTTGACTTTGCCTACGCCATCCACACCGAGGTCGGTCATCGAACCATCGGCGCCAGGGTCAACGGCCGGCTGGTGCCGCTCGAGAGCGCGCTGAACAACGGCGATACGGTCGAGATCTTCACCTCCAAGGCGGCCGACGCAAGCCCGAGCCGCGACTGGCTGGGCTTCGTGCAGAGCGCCAGGGCCAGGAACAAGATCCGGCACTGGTTCTCTAAGGAGCGCCGCGAGGCTGCGGCCGAGTCCGGCAAGACCGCGATCGCCAGGACCATGCGCAAGCAGGGCCTGCCGCTGCAGCGGCTGGCGACCGCGGACGCCCTGAACGCGATCGCCACCGAACTGCACTACAACGATCTCTCCACCCTCTACGCGGCGGTCGGCGAGGGCCACGTGAGCGCGCAGTCGGTCGTCGCCAAGCTGGTCAAGTCCGCGGGTGGCATGGAGGGCGCGCAAGAAGACCTGGCCGAGGCCACGCTGCTGACCAGGACCCCGCGGCCGGCGCCGTCCGCGGGGGACTCGGGTGTCGTGGTCGAGGGCGCGGCCGACGTTTGGGCCCGCCTATCCAAGTGCTGCACGCCGGTCCCCGGCGATCAGATCACGGGCTTCGTGACCAGGGGCAACGGTGTGTCGGTTCACCGCGCCGACTGCGTGAACCTCGGCCACCTGCTGGAGTCGCAGCCGGAGCGGCTGGTCAACGTCCGCTGGTCCCCGAAGGAGGGCTCTCAGTTCCTGGTCGCGATCCAGGTCGAGGCGCTTGATCGCACCGGGCTGCTCTCCGACGTCACCAGGTCGATCTCGGACCAGCACGTGAACATCATGTCGGCCACCGTCACGACGACGAGGGACAGGGTCGCGTTCAGCCGCTTCACGTTCGAGATGGGCGACCCCAAGCACCTGGGCGCGGTTCTGCGGGCCGTGCGGGCCATCGACGGCGTCTACGACGTGTACCGCGTCACCAACTAGCCCGATCTTTCGCCTCGGAGTCACGCTACGTATCGTCCGGTCGGCGACCGGCCCGTCGGCACCACCTCAACCCGGCCGCTCGCGCACTTGGGCGCTCGGCAATTACCTACCGCAAAAGGCCCACCATCCCATCAGCGCACACAGCCGCGAGGCGCAATTAAGTGCGGCCGCAGGGCCACTTTTCATCGATTCGGTACGGTCGAGCAACCGTTTCATTGTGGTATGTCCGTACACAATCGATGAAAAGACGCAGTGTGACTAGAGCATGTAGTCATAAATGTTGGTATTTCCACCGCCCAAACGCCGATGCAGGGGAGCGGCCGGGACGTGGGCTGGTGAGGGTGGGCCGGCCGAGGCGGGCTGAGGCTGGCTGCGCGGTCCGGCGTCAGCCGGAGAGTTCCGCCAGCGTGCGCTCGGCCTCGGACAACCATGACCGCCGGGCGGCCAGGGCCTCCTGCGCCTTCTCCTGGGCCTTCTGGTCGCCGCTGGCCTCGGCCTTAGCGAGCTGGCCCTCCAGCTGCGTGATGGCGGCCTTGATCTGGTTCACGGTGCCCTTGGCCCGAGAGAGCGCCTCGGGATTGCTCCGGCGCCAGTGCGAGTCCTCGGCCTTGCGGAGCGCGTCCTCGACCCGGCGCAGGCCGCCCTCGAGCCGCTCATGGGATTCCCGCGGAACGGCGCCCGCCCGCTCCCAGCGCTCCTGGATGCTGCGCAGGGCACTCCTGGCCGCCCTGGCATCGGTTGCCGGCAGCAGCTTCTCCGCCTCGGCCAGGAGCTGCTCCTTGACCAGGGCGTGGTCGTGCAGCTCGCGGTCCTTGGCCTCCAGCACCTCCGCCCTGGCCTTGAAGAAGGCGTCCTGGGCCGTCTTGAACCTGGACCACAGCTCGTCCTCTGAGGCGCGGTCGGCCCGGCCCGCCTGCTTCCAGGACCGCATGAGCTCCCGGAAGGCGGTGGCGGTGGCGCTCCAGTCGGTCGAGGATGACAGTTCCTCGGCCTGGCGGACCAGGTCCTCCTTGCGGCTCCTGATCCCTCCGCGCTCTTCCTCCAGGTTCGCGAAGTACTGTTTGCGGCGCTTAGCGAAGGCGTTACGCGCGGCCGACAGCCGCTTCCAGAGGGCGGCTTCCGTGGCCCGGTCGCCGCGCGGGGCGGCTTTCCAGTCCTCCAGCAGCTGGCGCATCCGCTCGCCGCTGGCCTTCCAGTGGGTGGCCTCCACGGCGAGCCGCTCGGCTTCGGCGACGATCCGCTCCTTGATCTCGTGCGCCTCGGTGCGGGCCTGGTCGCGGGCGGCTTTGTGCTCCTCGCGGCGATGCTCCACCGCCCCGTTGAGGTTCTCGAGCCGGCCCTTGAGGCCGTCGAGGTCGCCGATGACCTTGGCGTCACTCACCGCCACGATCAGCCTGCTGATGGTCGCCCGGGCATGGGCAGGAGACAGGTCCGTGGCCGTAATCCGCTGCTCGAGCAGGCTGACCTCGGTCTCAAGCGACTCGTACTTGCGCTTGAAGAAGGCCATCGCCTCCTCAGGGCTGCCTGCCTGCCAGGAGCCGATCTCACGCTCGCCATCGGCGGTGCGGCAATAGACGGTACCGTCCTCGGCTACCCGGCCCCACGGATCGCTTGCGGTACTCACCGCGTACCTCCTGCCCGGACTTGATCAGAGATTAGCTGATCAAGTCTTCTTGATCGTCACGCTGTTGATCTCGACCTTCTCCTTTGGGTGACCGTCGCCCTGCCCGTTGGAGTTGTCGCTACCTGCCTTTGCCACATTCTGGATGATATTGAATCCGCTGACGATGGTGCCAAACGGTGTGTAGTCCGGCTGGAGTGGAGAGTTCTTGTACACAAGGAAGAACTGGCTGCCATTGGTGTCGGTTCCGCCTGAGTTCGCCATGGCAACAGTGCCGGGCAGGTAAGTGACGTAGCCGTCCAAGCCCTGGGAGGAGTTGATCTCGTTCGCGAATTCGTATCCTGGCCCGCCCAAGCCCGTGCCGGTCGGATCGCCGCATTGCAGCACGTAGGGATCGATAGTGGTGAGCCGCTGGCAATGGGTGTTGTTGAAGAAGCCCTGGTCGGCCAGGCTCACGAACGAATTCACCGTGCAGGGCGCGGCCTTGTTATTCAGGTCGATGACGATGTCACCGCGGTTGGTCGCGATGGTCGCCTGATACTGAGCGGCGGTATCGGGCTTGGCGGGCGGAAGCTTCACCTTACGGGCGGCCTTCCCGTACTTGGTGTAGACGCACTTGCCGTCCACCAGCGAGGGTGACGCGGTCGGGGCCGGGGTGGGCGTGGGCGACGGCGTGGCCGACGGCGTCGAGCTGGCCGCGGGATGCTTGGGCGTGCTTTTGAACACGCCGGCCGCGAAGGCCGAGCCCACGCCTACGCCCACCACGAGGAGCGCCGCGACGACGGCGGCGGTCAGCTGCCTCGTCCGCCGGTCCCGCTCCCGCTGACGCTGCAGCCTGCGGTGGTGTGCCTCCCTGGCTAGCTTGCGTTGGCGTTCCTTCTTCGTCGCCACCGGTTTGGTCCTCCTGGTCGCCGCAGTTGCCTGCGGTCTGTCTGTCTCTAGCGGCAACTGCCCGGCGGCTGGCCGCCGGGCAGTAGTCTGCGAAACTTCGCGAATCGTACCGTTGTGGCGGCACTTGTGGCGCCGCCGTTATCGGTTCGTCGCACCAACCGCGCCCAACTCGTGTCCTAAGTAGCCCAGCACGGGCCAACGGGGATTCTCGATACCCTTGGAGTCGGGCTAGCCCCGTTAGCGTCCATGGACCGGGAGGCCAAGAAGGAGGCACAGCGTGCTGGTAGCCGGCTTCCCCGCTGGGACGTTCGCCGCGAACTGCTATCTGGTGGCGACCGGACCCGGTGCGGAATGCTTGATCATCGACCCCGGCGAGGACGCTGAGCGGGGGATCGACGAGATTGTCGAGCGATACCGGCTGCGACCGGTCGCCGTGCTGCTGACACATGGCCATATAGATCACATCTGGTCCGTGGCTCCGGTGTGCGGGGCGCGGGATATCCCGGCCTTCATCCACCCAAGCGACCGGGCTCTGCTGTCCGACCCGGCCAAGGGCCTCCCGCTGGCGCCCGGCCAGCAGCTATTCGGGGGGATCACGTTCTCCGAGCCGGACGACGTGCGTGAGCTGACCGACGGCATGAGCCTGCAGCTAGCAGGCGTTGACCTGGTGGTGGATCATGCCCCGGGCCACACGCCGGGCTCGGTCACGTTCCGGCTGCCGGCCGCCACCGAGCCCGGCACGATCTTCACCGGCGACCTGCTGTTCGCCGGATCGATCGGCCGGACCGACCTGCCCGGCGGCGACTATGAGACGATCCTGAGCAGCCTGGCCAGGGTATGCCTGCCGCTCGCCGACGAGACAGCGGTTCTGTCCGGGCACGGGCCGCAGACGACGATCGGGGCAGAGCGCGCGCACAACCCCTTCCTGGCCGGGCTGGCGCCCGCGGACGGCCCGGTACGGGGCCTGTAGCGGGCGGCAGGTCAGCCAGGACACGCAGATTATTGAGGGAACGAGGCGCGCCCCGGTCCGGCCTCGTTCCCCCCATGAGAGCCATTTGAGCAGAGAGAGGCCAACCGATGATCCGCAGCCACGAGGCGGGCGCCCTCCGGGCAGCCGACGCAGGCGAGCAGGTACGGCTGGCGGGCTGGGTGGCGCGGCGGCGCGACCACGGCGGCGTCGTGTTCATCGACTTGCGGGACGGCAGCGGGATCGTGCAGGTCGTCCTGCGCGAGGAGGACGTCGCGCACGAGTTGCGGGCCGAATTCTGCGTGCTCGTGACCGGGATTGTGCGGCTGCGGCCGGCCGGAAACGAGAACCCCGAGCTGGCCACCGGCGAGATCGAGGTGGCGGCCAGCTCGCTTGAGGTGCTGTCGCAGGCCGACCCGCTGCCGTTCCCGATCGACAGCGGCGGCGAGCTGAACGAGGAGATCCGCCTGAAATACCGCTACCTCGACATCCGCCGGCCGGAGATGGCGGAGGCCCTGCGGGCCAGGTCGAGGGCCGCCTACCTGGTGAACGAGGTGATGGCCGAGCAGCGATTCGTGAACGTGGAGACCCCGTTCCTGACCAGGTCGACCCCGGAAGGCGCGCGTGACTTCCTGGTCCCGGTGCGGCTGCGGCCGGGCTCGTGGTACGCGCTGCCGCAGTCCCCGCAGCTGTTCAAGCAGCTGCTGATGATCTCCGGGCTGGAGCGGTACTTCCAGCTCGTCCGGTGCTTCCGTGACGAGGACTTCCGGGCCGACCGGCAGCCCGAGTTCACCCAGATCGACCTGGAGATGTCGTTCGTGACCCGCGAGGA
>JASHUE010000719.1:0-5031 GCA_030040195.1 Streptosporangiaceae bacterium
CACCACCCGATGGCCGACCATGACGTCGCTCCCTGTATCGGCGAGGAATGCGGCGAACTCGGGATCGTCGGGGCTGCCGTACCAGGGGTCGAGTTCACGCGTGCTGAGCAGGGTGCCGGCCTTGTCGAGCATGCTGAGTTTGAGGCTGGTGGACCCGGCGTTGACGACCAGGACCGGGGTCATGGCTGGCTGGTGCTGGCCTGGCTGGTGTGGGTGGTGCCCCATTTCCAGTCCCGGACTTGGGGCATGTCTTCGCCGTGTTCGCGGGTCCAGGCGCGGGCCCGGGTGCGGGCGTCGGTCATCCGCTGGCGCAGGCCGGCGGCGCGGCCGCCGAGGCCGGGGACGCGGTCGATGATGTCGGTGACCAGGTGGTAGCGGTCCATGTCGTTCATCATGACCATGTCGAAGGGGGTGGTGGTGGTGCCTTCTTCTTTGTAGCCGCGGACGTGGATGTTGTCGTGGCCGGCGCGGCGGTAGGTGAGGCGGTGGATGAGCCAGGGGTAGCCGTGGTAGGCGAAGATGACGGGCCGGTCGGTGGTGAACAGGGCGTCGAATTCGGCGTCGCTCATGCCGTGCGGGTGCTCGGATTCGGGTTGCAGGCGCATGAGGTCGACGATGTTGACGACGCGGAGTTTGAGGCCGGGCAGTTCGCGGCGCAGGATGTCGGCGGCGGCCAGGACCTCGAGGGTGGGGACGTCCCCGGCGCAGGCCAGGACGGCGTCGGGTTCGGTGCCGTCGGGGGTGGTGCCGGCCCAGTCCCAGATCCCGGCCCCGCGGGTGCAGTGCAAGATGGCGGCGTCGGCGTCGAGCCAGTCGGGGGTGGGTTGCTTGCCGGCCACGATGACGTTGATGTAGTCGCGGCTGCGCAGGCAGTGGTCGGCGACCGACAGCAGGGTGTTGGCGTCTGGTGGCAGGTAGACGCGGATGATCTCGGCTTTCTTGTTCATGACCAGGTCGATGAAGCCGGGGTCCTGGTGGCTGAACCCGTTGTGGTCCTGGCGCCAGACGTGGGAGCTGAGCAGGATGTTGAGTGAGGCGACTGGTGCCCGCCAGGGCAGTTCCCGGCTGACCTTGAGCCATTTGGCGTGCTGGTTGAACATGGAGTCGACGATGTGGATGAATGCCTCGTAGCAGTTGAACAGGCCGTGCCGGCCGGTCAGCAGGTAGCCTTCCAGCCAGCCCTGGCAGGTGTGCTCGGACAGGATTTCCATCACCCGCCCGCCGGGGGCCAGGTTCACATCGACCGGCAGGGTCTGCTCTTCCCAGGTTTTGCCGGTCGCCTCCAGCACCGCGGTCAGCCGGTTGGACTCGGTTTCGTCCGGGCCGGTGATGCGGAAGTTGCGGTGCGGGGCGTTGGCGGTCAGCACATCGCGCAGCAGCGTGCCCAGGACCCTGGTCGGCTCGGAGCTGCCGGCGCCGGGGGCCGGGACCGGGACACTGTAGCCGCGGAAGTCGGGCATGGCCAGCTCGCGCAGCAGCAGCCCGCCGTTGGCGTGCGGGGTGGCGCCCAGCCGCCGTGTCCCCTCGGGCACCAGCGCCAGCAGGTCCTGGCGGGGGCGGCCGCCGGGATCAAACAGCTCCTGCGGCCGGTAGGACCGCAGCCAGTCCTCCAGCTGGGCCAGGTGGGCGGGGTTGGCGCGTACCTCGGCCAGCGGCACCTGATGCGCCCGCCAGGTGCCCTCGACCGGCACGCCGTCGACCTCGGCCGGGCCGGTCCACCCCTTCGGCGTGCGCAGCACGATCAGCGGCCACGACCGGCCCGGCGCCCCCCGCCCGTGCCGGGCCCGGTCCCAGATGCCGCGGATCCGGCCGATGGCCGCGTCCAGCGCGGCGGCCATCTCCTGATGCGGCACCGGCGCACCCGGGCTGGACACATACAACGGCTCATACCCGTACCCGCGCAGCAGCGCGTCCAGCTCCGCCGCCGGCAGCCGCGCCAGCACCGCCGGGTTGGCGATCTTCCAGCCGTTCAGCGCCAGGATCGGCAGCACCGCCCCGTCACCGGCCGGGTCCAGGAACCGGTGCGATTGCCAGCTGGCCGCCAGCGGCCCGGTCTCAGCCTCCCCGTCACCCACCACGCACGCCACGATCAGCCCCGGGTTATCCAGCGCCGCGCCGTGCGCATGCGACAGGCAATACCCCAGCTCGCCGCCCTCGCTGATCGAACCCGGCGTCTCGGCCCCGTTATGACTGGGCACCCCGCCCGGGAACGAGAACTGCCGGAACAACGCCCCCATCCCCGCCGCATCCCGCGACACGCTCGGGTACACCTCGCTGTAGGAACCCTCCAGCCACGCATTGGCCAGCGTCGCCGGCCCGCCATGCCCCGGCCCCACCACGATCATCATGTCCGCGTCATGCACCCGGATCGCCCGGTTCAGATGCGCCCACACAAAATTCAGCCCCGGCGTCGTCCCCCAGTGACCCAGCAGCCGCGGCTTGATGTGCTCAGCCCGCAACGGCACCGCCAGCAGCGGATTATCCATCAGGTAAATCTGGCCCGCCGCCAGGTAATTAGCCGCCCGCCAGTACCGATCCAGCGTCTCCGCATCCGCCCCCGACAACCCGGCACGCTCCCCTGCGGCGGTCATTGGGTCTCCCTCCGGCCCTCGCGCCCGCATTGGGCCGTGGTCCTGTCGCAGTTATCGGCAGAGTCGTCCCCGGCGGCCGGAGGGCTAACCCACCGGATCACCGGGCGGCGGGAAGGCCGGCCGGTCGCGGTGTATCCACCGGCCTGTACCAGGCCGAGCCGTGTTAGTACCGTCGCGCAGCACGACCTCGCCACGCCGGAGTACAAGCCGGGGCCAGCCTTGTACCGTCCAGCCGTCATAGACCGAATAACCAGCCCGAGACTGCATCGTGGCGCCGTCGATGGTCTTGCGGAGTTGTGCATCCCATAGCGCCAGATCGGCGTCGGCGCCGACCGTTATCGCACCCTTGCGTGGATACAGGCCGAACAGCCGGGCTGCATTCCCCGACGTTAGCTGCACGAACTGGTCCAGCGAGATCCGCCCGGTAGCCACGCCCTCGGAGAACAGCATCGGCATGAGCGTCTCCAGGTCGGCGACGCCCTGCCTGGCCGTCACCACGTTCAGCTCGGGGTCGAGCTTGGCCGCGAGCGTCCAGGGTGCGTGATCGCTGCAGACGGTGTCGATCTCCCCTGCGGCCAGACCCCGCCACATGGCATCCCGGTCCGCCTCGCTGCGCAACGGCGGCGCGCCGACGTACTTAGCGCCGTCGGGCTCGGCGAACCGCTCCTTAATCAGGTGCAGGTACAGGGGCCGCGTCTCGACGAAGACGGGAAGGCCGGCGGCACGGGCCTGGCGGCACTGATCAAGCGCGGCCGCCGACGAGAGGTGCACGACGTAGACGGGCGCGCCGGTCTGCCGGACCAGGCCGATAGCCTGCTCGACGGCCGCGACCTCCGCTCTCACTGGCCGGGAGTCCGGGAAATGCCGCACCGCGCCACGTCCGGACTCGATCAGTTCCTGGCCGGCGCGGGCGAGCATCTCGCCGTCTTCGCAGTGCATGAGCGTGAGGGAACCGGCCCGGCCGGCCGCCGCCACGGCTCGCGCCAGGCCAGGTGCCTCGGCCGTGAATCCGGGTTCGGTCAAGAACACCTTGATGCTGGTGTGCCCGTCCGCGACGAGGGCGGCAATCTCGGCTTCCGTAGTGTCGGTGAGTTGGGCGAGCACCGGGTGCAAGAACCAGTCGGCTGCAGCCTCGGCCGCGGCGCCGGCCATCTCCCGCGTCACGGCCGCCGTCATCGACTCGCCAGCCAGCGGGAACGTCATGTTCCCGACCGTGGTGATGCCACCGGCAAAAGCGGCAAGCGATCCGGACCAGAAGTCGTCCACCCAGATCGGCCCGTCCTGTCGGGTCGCCTCGGCGAGGGCGGCGCAGACAAGGTGGACATGCGCATCGATCCCGCCAGGGAGCACAAGCAGGCCAGTGGCGTCGATCTCATCCTCGCCCGTCATCGGGCCGCCGATCCGGGCTATCTGACCATCGCTGACACCCACGTCAGCGATCTCCTGGTGGCCGGGCGTCAGCAGCGCCCCGCCGCGAACAACCAGGTCGCAGTGCGCAACGGTCACCCGAGAATCCTGCCAGGCGGATGGCCCAGGCGAGAAGCGGGTTACGCGGTCCGAGCCGCGCCCGCGCTCGGCTCAGCAGTCATCGGTCCGCGCGGAAGCCGAGTGGGATCCGGCAAGCACGAGCGCAACCGCGCCGAGCGGAACGACTGGCACAAACCGGGGTGCTTCCACCGCGAGCACGGCCCCGACGGCTCCGCCCGATACGACCGCGAGCAGGCTGGCGAGACCTTGAGAAAGGAAGCGGCCGCGACTCAAGCTGGCCACGAACTGCGTGAGAGTGCCGGTCAAGTACGTCGTCGACAGGCCAGAAATCCCGAAGCGCAGTATCGCTGCACTCTGGATCCCGAGCGCAATTGCGTTTACCGCAAGAAGCCCGTAGGTCTCAGCGCCGGGCGGATGTCCGCCCGTCGCCTCCCACCACGCCGCGAACACCGTGAGCACGGCAAGTTCGACGGCGAGCGTCATGCTGACCCGGTCTGGCCAGACCGGCTGGTCGTCCGCCGCGTGACCAGAAAGCCGGGATCCGGCGAAGGACCCGAGAATGTAGCCGGCGAACGCGGCGCCAGCGTGCGCAGCGAGCGCCGCGTCATGCGTCCCGGCGGAGACGCCGAGCAGCACCATGTTGGCGGTCATCACGCTCGTGAAAACACCGCCAAGGCGAAGGAACCCGACAGCGTCCAAAGAGCCGGACGCGACGATGAGGACGACAACGAGGACATTCCGCTTCGTCTCGGCTGACCACCCCGATGGTGAGCTCACCGTCCGCGACCTCGATCCGGCGGACTCAGTTCGGCCTCAACACCGCCTTCACGATGCCGCCGGCGCGCCGGTCGAAGATCTTGAAGAAGTTCGGAGCGTCCTCGAGGGTGCCGTGGTTGGTAACGACCGAGCTTGGCCGCGCTCGCCCCGCGACGACGAGGTCACGCAGCATCGT
>JASHUE010000720.1:0-9036 GCA_030040195.1 Streptosporangiaceae bacterium
GTTCTAGCATGCGCACATTTCATCGATTCTGCTCGGCCAAAACCGAACAAGACGGACACGAATTGAACCGAATCGATGAAAAGTCGAACACGCAGCCGAAAGCACCTAGTCCCCAGACCATCCTGACCGCCGGAGCACTGTCTCGACGCTGGGTTGCCCGTCAGAAGCGGGATGCGCGGAACATCGCAAACAGGACGAGCCCGAGGACACGGGACCGGGACCGGGATCGGGATCGATCGGGAGTGGGCGCGGCGACGCCGGCGATCGTCGCCCGGCGAGATAGCTACGGGATCCTGGCTCCGCGGGGTAGACGACGAGATAGCTACGGGATCCTGGCTCCGCGGGGTAGACGATGAGATAGCTACGGGACCCTCGTTCCGCGAGGTAGCCGGCGAGAAATGACGGCAAGGTCGCCAGTCTCGGTCGTCACCACTTGGACACCGGCGCCAAAGTGGGCGGCGAGCAGTTGGTCAGCCAGCACCGACTCGGCCGGGCCAGCCGCTGCAATCCGGCCGCCTGCAAGCAGGATCAGCCGATCGCCGAATTGCCCGGCAAGGGTCAGGTCGTGGATCGCCGAAAGCACAGTGAGGCCGCGTTCGCGGCGGATCTCATCGATGATCTCGAGCGCCTCCATCCTGCGGCCCAGGTCGAGAGCGCTGGTCGGCTCGTCGAGCAGCAGCACTGGCGCCTGCTGGGCCAGCGCTCTCGCCAGCACCAGGCGCTGCAGCTCTCCGCCGGACATCGCCCGCAGTGTGCGGTCAGCCATGTGGCCAAGGTCAAGCTGGTCCATGATGTCCGCGCAGACCTGCCTGTCGCTGGCCTTCTCCATGCGGAGGTAGCCGATGTGCGCCGTGCGGCCGAGAAGAACGTAGTCGGAAACCGTCATGTCCGGCGGCAGCAGCGGACGCTGCGGCACGTAGGCGATGAGCCGGGCCAGTTCGCGACGGCTGAGCCTGCTGGCGGGCTGACCGCAGATCGTCACGGTCCCGCTGGAGGGTACGAGCCGCATAAGAGCGTTCAGGAGCGTGGTCTTGCCGGCGCCATTCGGGCCGATGACTCCGATCCACTCGCCGTCGGCTGCTGCCTCGCTGACGCCGTTAAGCGCGACGGTATCGCCGTAGCGCACCGACAGATCGGCAAAACTGATCATGAAAGGTCCTGCCTTGCCCGACGAGACCGAAGCACGAACAGGAAGAACGGCGCGCCGGCTACTGCGGTGATGACTCCGATCGGCACTTCGGCGGGCGACTGCACGGTCCTCGCGGCTACGTCGGCCAGCACCAGGAAGGCCGCGCCGCCGATCATGGAGACGGGCAGCACAATGCGGTAGCTCGGGCCTGCGATCAGGCGAACCGTGTGCGGGACGATGATGCCAACGAACCCGATCAGCCCGCTCACCGCGACGGCGGCTGATACGCCGAGCGTGGCGGCGATGACCACCAGCAGGCGAACCCTGGCTACGTTCACGCCAAGGCTGGCCGCCTCATATTCGCCCACCCGCAGCACATCAAGCAGCCGCCGGTGTGCCAGCAAGGCGACCGCAGACACCGTGACGTACGGCAGGATCATCCAAACCTGGGACCAGGTGGCCGCGGACAAGCCCCCAAGTATCCAGGAGTACACGGTGGCGAGCGTTTGCGAGTGCTCTTGCTGCAGGTAGGTCTGGAAGGCGGTCAGCATCGCCGCAACCGCGATCCCAGCCAGGAGTATTGATCCGGTACCGGAGCCCGCGCGTCCGGCAGCGGCCTCACCGCCGCGGCCGACACCGGCCCCGAGCAAGTAGGTCAGCGCGACCGCGCAAACCGCGCCGGCGAAAGCGGCGGGCGGCAGCAGCGCGGTGCTGCCGCCAGAGACGATCACGATCGTGGCGCCGAGTCCACCGCCCGCGGCGACCCCCAGCAGGTAGGGATCGGCCAGCGGGTTGCGGAAGATGCCCTGATAGGCAGCGCCGCCTCCGGCCAGCATCGAGCCGACGAGCACGCCCAGCACGACCCGCGGCAGCCGCAGTTCCCAGACGATCGCACTGTTGAGGGCCGACACCGCCAGGTGCGGGTGCCAGGGCAGCCGGGTCGCCAGCGCGGCGGCTACCTGCTGCAACGACAGGTCGGCCGGGCCCACGGCCGTTCCGATGAGCACCGCGACGACCAGAACCACGGTGGCGATCAGCACCGCCCCCGCCACCCGGCCGGCGTGGGCCGGGTTGGCGGGGCGGGCTGACTCGGTGGTGCCGGCGACCTGGGCGGAATGATCGGAACGGATGGGGCCGGCGACCTGGGCGGAACGACCGGAACGGATGGTGCCGGCGACCTGGGCGGAACGACCGGAACGGGTGGGGCCGGCGACCTGGGCGGAACGACCGGAACTGGTGGGGCCGGCGGACTTCATCTCGCCCGATGGCTCGGCTGGCTCGGCGGGCCGGGCCGGACTCGGAGCCGTCACTGCTTTAGCGCCGTCGCGACGTCCTGAAGCAGATCAACGATCCGGGGTCCCCAGCGGGAGGCGATGTCTGCATTGAGGAGGATGATGTGCTTGTCTTTCACGGCGGAAAGGACTGACCAGCCCGGCCTGCTGCTGACCGTGGCCGCATCCTGTCCGCCGCCCGTAGGTCCGGTGTCGGCCAGGATGATGTAGTCCGGGTTGGACTTCAGGATGAACTCGGCGGACAGCGATGGATAGCCGCCGGATGCAGCGGCTCCGGTCGCCGCGTCGGCGATGCTCTTCATGCCGAGGAGCGACAGGACGTTGCCGATGAATGTCGACGAGGTGACCGAGTAGTAAGGATCGGTCGATACCTCGTAGTAGTAGGTCAGTGGTTTCGCGTGGGCCGGCTCGCTCGCCACGATCTGGCTGATCTCGCTCTTCAGCTTGCTGACTTCCTGCTCCGCCTGGGTGAGGTGCCCGGTGGCCTCGCCGAGCTGGTCGAACTCGGTGTACTCCTGGGACAGGTTCGCGGCGGCGGGCAGGTCGAGCACCGGGATGGACAGCGAGGTCAGCTTGGCCGTGATCCCGTCGATGTCGTTGGAGATCACCACCAGGTCGGGGTTGTAGGCAGCGATGGCCTCGGCGTTCGGCGTGTAGCCCGACAGCTTCGTCATCGGCGCCTGCTTCGGGTAGTCAGAGTCGTCGTCGACGGCCTTGACCTGGCTGCCCGCTCCGATCGCGTACAGCATCTCGGTGGCGGTCGGGGATAGCGAGACGATGTCATCTGGCCTGGCCGGCACGCGTACCTTGCCGACGAAGCTGGAGACGGTGACCGGGAAACCCGGCGTGCTTGCCGAGCTAGCTCCGGTGGTACCCGTAGTGGTCGGCGAGCTGCTACACGCAGCACATCCGAGGGTGAGAACTCCGGCCGCCACCAGGGCGGACAGGTGATGGGCATGAACCCGCATGATCATCCTCCGTCGGTTATGGAGGACGAAGTGCGTCCGCTGCGACACCGACGGGCATCGGAACGAGCCGCCCTTCCTCCGAGGACAGGTCGCCGGCGTAGGCCAGGCGGCCGGGCTCGTCCTCTCTGCGGAGGCATCACCGTTGCGGGACAGCGCCGGGATCTCACCGGCTTCGCTGGGCACACGCCCACCTGGGTGGAACCCAGGCTCGCGGCAGCTTACCGCAGCCAGGGCGCCGCCACGTGCGACTCACTAATGCGGACAGCATGAGGCGAGCGCGCGGGCTGGCCCGGAGCGATCAAGGCCCCTCCATCTCATACTTGGAGGGGCCCGCAGCCAATTCTGTACAGCCTGCGCGGACCGGCCCAGCAACGACACGCCGGCAGTAGCCAGGAACCACCTCGTTCCGGTCTGAAGTAACGTGCCTTGCGGGGCCGTCCGATATGCAGACAGACGCCGGCGGCGTGGGTACCCCCGAGCTCACGTCGCCCGCGTCTCCATCCGGGCTAGTGCGGTTCCGCACTGAGGCAAAGCCAGGGCAAGGCCCGACCATGCGCGGGTCAGGGCCAGGCGTGCGAGGGCCGGCATGCGCGCCGGCAGTTCCGGCCAGGGACCCGGCCCGGTAGCGTTTGGTCTATGACTGACACCGTGACGCCGGCGGGCGGTGCTGCCCGCGTACCGGCCGAACCGTCTGCGCCCTTCGGGCGCATGCTGACGGCGATGATCACGCCGATGACTGAGAGCGGGGGCGTCGACTATGACGGCGCCGCCCGGCTGGCCGAGTACCTGGTCACCGAGATGCGCAATGACGGCCTGGTGATCAGCGGGACCACCGGCGAGTCGCCGACGACATCTGACGCCGAGAAGGACCGGCTGCTGGCCACCGTGCTCGAAGCGGTCGGCGACCGGGCAACCATCGTGGCCGGGGTCGGCACGAACGACACCGAGCACTCAGCCGAGTTGGCCAGGGCGGCCGAGCGGGTCGGCGCGCACGGCCTCCTGGTAGTGACGCCGTACTACAACAAGCCACCGCAGAGCGGCCTGATCGCGCACTTCAGCCGGGTGGCCGACGCCACCGGGCTGCCGGTGATGCTGTACGACATCCCCGGCCGTACCGGAACCCCGATCGCGCTCGACACACTCGTCACCCTGGGCGAGCATCCGCGGATCGTGGCGGTCAAGGACGCCAAGGCCGACTTCGGAGCCGCGTCCTGGGTCATGGCCCGCTCCTCGCTGGTGTTCTACAGCGGCGACGACATGGTCAACCTGCCTTGGCTCTCGCTCGGCGCGGCCGGTTTCGTCAGCGTCGTCGGGCACGTGGCAGGCGACCGGCTGCACGAGATGATCGACGCCTACCGGGCCGGCCAGGTCCAGGAGGCACTGCGGCTGCACCGCGAGTTGCTGCCCGTTTACACCGGCATCTTCAGGACCCAGGGCGTGATCTTGACTAAGGCGGCGCTCGGCCTGCTCGGCCTGCCGGGAGGCCCGGTCCGGATGCCACTGCCGAACGCGACGCAGGCCGAGATCGATCGGCTCAGAGAGGACCTGATCGCGGGCGGTGTGAAACTCACGTGAGTCACCCGCACCCAGAGCTAGGGCCGCCGCCACCACTGGTCCCCGGCGGAATGCGATTGGTTGCACTCGGCGGGCTCGGCGAGATCGGCCGGAACATGACGGTCTTCGAGTACGACGGCCGCCTGCTCGTGGTCGACTGCGGCGTGCTGTTCCCCGAGTCCGACCAGCCCGGCGTGGACCTAGTCCTGCCGGACTTCTCCGTGCTGGAAGGGCGGCTCGACCTGATCGAGGCGCTGGTGCTGACGCACGCCCACGAGGATCACATCGGGGCGGTGCCGTACCTGCTGCGGCAGCGGGGCGACATCCCGCTCGTCGGATCCCGGCTGACGCTGGCGCTGGTCAAGAGCAAGCTGACCGAGCACCGGATCGTGCCCGAGGTGGTCGAGGTTGAGGCCGGTGACCGGCGCGAGTTCGGCCCGTACGCGCTGGAGTTCCTGGCCGTCAACCACTCGATCCCGGACGCGCTCGCGGTCGCCATCAGGACCGGGGCCGGCCTGGTCCTGCACACCGGCGACTTCAAGATGGATCAGCTGCCGCTGGATGGCAGGCTGACCGATCTAGGCGGGTTTGCCCGGCTCGGCGCGGATGGCGTGGACCTGCTGCTGGCCGACTCCACCAACGCCGAGGTGCCCGGCATCGTGATCTCGGAGCAGGAGATCGGGCCCGTGCTGTCCGACGTGTTCGCGGCAGCCGAGCAGCGGATCATCGTGTCCTGCTTCGCCAGTCACGTGCACCGCGTCCAGCAGGTGATGGACGCGGCAGCGGAGCACGGCCGGAAGGTGTCCCTGGTTGGCCGGTCCATGGTGCGGAACATGGGTGTCGCCCGCGATCTCGGCTATCTCAAGGTTCCGTCCGTCCACGGCGGGCTGCTGGTGGATCTCAGGGAAGCCGAGGAACTGCCGCCGGACCAGATCGTGCTGATCTCGACCGGTTCCCAGGGCGAACCGATGTCGGCGCTGTCGCGGATGGCCGGGCGCGATCATCCGATCCGGATCGCCGACGGCGACACCGTGATCCTGGCGTCCTCGCTGGTGCCAGGAAACGAGGCCGCCGTCTCGCGGATCATCAACGACCTGACCCGCCTTGGCGCCAGGGTGGTGCACAAGGGCAACGCGCTCGTGCACGTGTCCGGCCACGCCCCGGCCGGCGAGCTGCTGTACGTGCTGAACCTGGTCCGTCCCAGCAATTTCATCCCCGTGCACGGCGAGTGGCGGCACATGAAGGCGCACGCCCAGCTGGCCGCCCTGACCGGGGTCCATGCCGCCAACATCGTCATAGCCGAAGACGGCGTCGTCGTCGACCTGGTGGACGGGCAGATCTCGGTCGCGGGCAAGGTGCCGTGCGGCTATGTCTACGTGGACGGGCTCTCGGTCGGCGAGATTACCGAGGCCTCGCTCAAGGACCGGCTGATCCTGGGTGAGGAGGGATTCCTGTCCGTCGTGGTCGTGGTCGACTCCACCAGCGGCAAGCTTGTGGCCGGCCCTGAGGTGCACGCCCGCGGCGCCGGCATCGACGACGCCTCCCTGGCCGAGGTCGCGCCGCTGGTCGAAGACGCCCTCGCGCAGGCGGTCGGGGACGGCGTGACCGAGGTGCACCAGCTCCGGCAGGTCGTCCGCCGAACCGTGGGCAAGTGGGTGAACGAGAATTACCGTCGCCGGCCGATGATCATTCCGGTGGTCGTGGAGACCTGACCGAGCCGGGTCCGTCGGTCTGATCAACTCCTTTTCGCAGGAGGATTTGGCAGGGAACGAGGTGTGTCCGCGTCTCGGTCGGGCCGCCAGACTGCGGTCTTCCGGCGCTGCTGTCGCGGCCCGGCCCGGCGGCGGGTCGGCCAGGGCTAGGGCCGGGACGTCAGCCGACGGGCTCGGTGGTCCAGTTCGCCGGATTCGGGCCGAGTAGCTGCAGGTGGCGGGAGAGCGCGGCCGACGGGCTCAGCGGCGCATCCGGGCCGATGGCCTGCTCGTACAGGTACAGTCCGTCTGCGTCGGGAGCGAAGAGGGTTTGCTCGCCCCGGACCGGCGGAGAGTTCGGGAACACCTGGTAACCGTTGATCACCGTCGACGGGCAGGATGTCGGCTGGCTCTGGCTGGTCTGGCTGTTAGTGGCCTGGCCATTAGCCGACACACGGCGCGACGTAACGGTCTTGACCCTGCACCGCGGGCCCCGCGTCGTCCGGGTACTGGCGAGAATTATCAGCGCGTTGCGCAACGGAGTGCCCGGCCGGTCTTCGGGGCTGCCGACGACCAGCTCGGTCGCGGACGGGACGTGCGCGCCCGGTCCCGGCCGGACGTACGAGGCGAATATCGCGTCGCTCAGCGCCCACGGCAGGCCGGTCAGCCGGAACGGAAACTGCACGCGCGCCGTCTGACCGTACTGAACCGACGCGGCGACCTTGATCACGTCGGCGGGCGTGCCGGTGGATTCCGCCACCGCCCAGCCGCCGCGGGCGTACTGGAATGCCACTATCCCGCCGGTGCCGGCGACCGGGCGGAAGACCTTCAGCTCACCGCTCACGAACCGGGTCCAGTACGCTGACTGGCCCTGCACGTCGGGCGCCGCGCCGCCCACCGTCAGCGTGAGGGTGGTGCCGGCCGTGGTCGCGCCGCAGGACAGGCGCGCGGACGCCAGCCTGCACTGCCCGACCGCGTAGAGCACAACATCAGTGCTCTCGGTGGGGGTGGTCGCCCGCAGCAGGAGCGCCCGGCGCCAGTCATTGCTACCCACCCGCATGGGCCGGTAGGGATACCAGGTAACGGCGGCGTACGGCACCAGCGGGTTGAAGGCTTTCGGCGCGGCCGGGCCGCCTGGCCCGGTCGCTGGCTGGCGGGGGCCTGCTGCGAACGGGCCGGCCAGTGCCACCGCGATGACCGCTCCGGCGGCGAGGACTGGGCTGCCGTAGGTCGTTGCCCAGCGGCGGCGCAGCCGGGCCCGCCCGGTCTGCCGGGCGGCGGGAATGCTGATGTGCGCGCGGGGCAGCGCGCGGTCCGCCTGCCGCTCGAACAGGTTTCTGAGGTCAGACTCAAGCACGGTGCGGACCCTTTCCCGGTCGGCGGCGCGTGGGCGCCGAGGTCTGGCTGCCCACGGTGGCGATTGCGGCGTCCCCGTCCAGCCGGCCGCGGAGCGCGGCGATCGCCTTCGCGGTCTGGCTCTTGACCGTGCCCGTGCCGCAGCCGAGGGCGGCGGCCGTCTGGTCAACGTTGAGGTCGCAGTAGTACCGCAAGACAAGGACGGCGCGCTGACGCGGCGGGAGCGCCGTCACGGCGGCCTGCAGGTCCATCAGTCCGTCCCGGTCGGTCGTCAGGATCGGTGAGTCCGGCAGCTGGTCGGTGACCTTTACGCGCCTGGTCCAGCCGCTGCGCCGCTCGTGGAGGAACTCGCGGACCAGGATCGCGTTCACGTAGGCGTCGGTGTTATCGGCACCGGACGCCTTGGCCCAGTGCACGTAGACCTTGATGATGGCCTGCTGGACGAGATCATCGGCGCGATGCCGGTCCTGGCAGAGCAGCAGCGCGAGCCGGCGGAGCGCCGGAAGCCGGAACGAGACGTACTCGGAATACTCGGCGTCGCGCGGTTTGGTCACGAGGCGGGTCTTTCTGCAGGGTGACTAGTCACACTCTGCCGAGGCGGGCAAAGAGTGCTCAGGTTGTCCGCAGATGCTAAAAAGTGCCGGCTGCAAGGGCAAGGGCTCGGCCCAGGGAACACTCGCCGGGGCCGGGCCGTTCGCCGACGGCGAGCCTGCGCTCAGGGCGAGATTGGCGTCCTGGTCCAGTGCGCCGGATCGGCCCCGAGCAGTTCCAGGTGACGAGCGAGGATGGCGGCCGGGCTCAGCAGGGCCCGCGGGGCGGCGACGTCAATATCCAGGACAAGTCCGTCGGCCCTGGTCGCAGTTAGTGCGTACCAGCCGGTGGGGAAGCCGTGGAAAGGCGGCACGGTATACAGGGTTACCTGGTAGCCGTTGATCACCGTCACCCGGCAGGACGCCAGGTTGCTGCAGGGGACAGGCGATTCCTCGCCGATATACACATCTAGGCTGACCGAGTCCGGTGGCGGGGCGAGGTTACCAGGCAGGGCT
>JASHUE010000721.1:0-6248 GCA_030040195.1 Streptosporangiaceae bacterium
GTCATCCACCAGCACCACCTCATCCACCACGCCCAGATCCAGCTCGGCAACAGTCCGCGACAACGTCGCCGCAGCGTTATACGCAGGCATCACGACGGCAACCCGGCAACCATTGATCATCCGGACAGTATATGGGCGGGTCTCCGCGATACCGGACAATCCGGCGTTCAGCGGATTACGCAACGACGGCCCGCCGCAGCCGGCCGGCTCAACGGCGGTCGCCGGACCGGAACGCGAATCGCGACCGGTTGAATCTCAACTGGGTGCGGCTTCGCCGGTGCCATGCGCTGCCAGGTGCGCCTGCAGCATCTCGGAGAAGTACTTCATGGCCGCATCGACCTCGGCATCGTCTCCGGTCGCGAGCACGTCGAGTAGCAGACCGCGCCCCACGGCAAGGTACAGCCTGGCAATGGTGCGGGCCGTCTCCGGGCTTACTCCATTTGCCTCCGCCACGGCAGCGACCGGGGCGACCCAGTCCTCCACGATGCCGTCGAGGACCGGCGCCGCCCAACGCCGACCCTGAATCGCCTGGCCGTAGACCTCGAAAAAGAGCCGTTCCTGCGGCGCCAGCTCCGGCCTGCGCAGGTGCTCCCACATCCGGGCGGCCTGCGAGGCGGGCTGTGAGCTCAGTTCGGCGAGGACGGCGCGCTGGCGCGCCTCAGCCGTCCTGACGACTTCGGTCAGCAGTCCCTCACGGGATCCGAAGTGATGGATGATCATGCGGTGGCTGGTTCCTGCCGAGTCGGCGATAGCGCGCAGGCTCTTGTCGGCTATTCCGCCGGCCAGGGCCACGTCGACGATCGCGGCCAGCAGCTTCTCCTTCGGGGTCACGCCCTTCATGTACCATATGGTACACAGGTACTGCGCAACGCCCGGCGAGGTCAGGGCGAGCACAGGCGCGCGGGCTGCTGGTCAGGCGGGCGCTGGTCAGCAGGGCGCTGGCTTACGCGAGCTATCGCGCTCGCGGTTCTGCGCCGGTTAGGTGGACTTCGGCCACGGGCCGCCACTGCCAGGATCGTCCGACCTGCGTCTGAGCCACCAGGCTGACCGATCTGATCACGATCTCGGTCTTGGGGAGCCAGCGCCCGAGCGCGGCGATAATCGGCGTGGCCGGGATCGTCGCGTTGCTGTAGGCGACGGAGACATGCGGCAACCACGGGTCCGTGGCGGAACGCCCCTCACAGCCCGCGGCGCGGGTGGCCGCGCGAACGGCGTCGAGGACCGGGGTCAGCGCGGCGGGCGGCTCCACCGGCAGCACAATCGCGTTGGAGGCGTAGAACACCCGCCCAAGCGATACGTGAATCGGCGCGACCACGGACAGCCGTCCCCTGGCATCGGCCGTCATTGCGTCGACGGCGGAGTCCGGAACCTCGTCGGCGAATCCGGCCACATAGGTCGTCATGTGCAGCCAGGGCATGTCGATCATGTCCAGGCCTTCGTGGCCGGCGAGCTTTGCCTGGGCGGCGGCCGCCAGCTCCTGAACCCCGGGCTGGTCGTGGAACAGCATGTGCCAGTGATAGAGCTCCCGGCCAGGAGACTGGCCCGGTCGCTGGTACCAGTGGTTGGTCATCTGCGTCGGGAGCGGGCTCACGCGCTATCACCCGCTCGCCGTCGGGGCGCCTTCAGGCGACGCCTTCGCTCGTCGCTCGTTCCGCGCTCCTGAGGCCTGGACTCGCTCACGCCTCCTCCTGGTCCGAGTTTGCCTCCGTCGGCTGCTGATCGCTGAACAGCGTGAGTTGCAGCCCGGCCGGGGCCTCGAGGCGGGCGTTGAGTGAGTCCCAGGGTGTGGGCGCAGGCTCGGCGACTATCGTGGCTCCGGCCGCAGCCAGCTTGCGGGTAGCTGCCGCGGCATCGCTGACCTCGAAGGCAACGCGGATGTGACCGGCGACACGCCGTCCGACCTCGACGTCATCGATGTAGGCCGCATGGCGCGGGTCGGCGAGTTCCAGCGTGGCGCGGCCCGCTTCGAGAATGGTCACCCGGCCGCCGGGAGACTCATATGCGGCCCGCTCGGGCAGGCCAAGCACGTCGCGATAAAACCGCAGCGCCTCGTCATAATCGCGCGCGGTCACCACCAGGCGCAGTTCGCTGACCTCTGGTCTGCCGTTCACGGCTCACCTCCGGCTCGGCCGCAACCTACAGCCCCGAAGGCTCCCGCTCAAAACGTCTCGCCGGTGTCAGCGGAGCGCGGCAGCAGGCGGGCCAGCGGGTCACGGCCCCGCCGAACCAACGACACGGATCAGGCGGCCGGCTTGTCCCAGACCGAGACGTGCGAGCCGCTGTCGGTCGTGAAGGGCTCGCGGTTCCACCCGCCCCAGCGGCTGCGCAGCCGGAGTCCGGCGAGCTGAGCCATGAGGTCGAGCTCGGAGGGCCATACGTAGCGGAACGGGATGGTCCGGTAGCTGCCCGTCCGATCAGTGAACTCGACGTAGTGGCCGCTGTAGCGCTGGGTGGCGTGGTCAAAGCTGTAGGAGACGATCCGCCCCGGCCCCGCCCGGTATCCGAGGATGTTCTGGCCGGGCGGCAGGCGGCGCAGGTCAGGCACGGCGGTCTCGATCACGAAGCAGCCGCCGGGCGCGAGATGCCGCGCGACGTTGCGGAAGCAAGCGACCTGGGCTTCTTGCGTAGTGAGGTTGTTGATCGTGTTGTACACCAGGTAGGCCACCGTGAACGTACGGTCCAACATGGTGGTGGCCATGTCACCGATGGTCACGGAGATAGCGTCCCCGCCCGGCTTGCCGCGGAGCCTGGCCGCCATGGCCCTCGACAGCTCGATACCGTGCACGGGCACGCCGCGGCGCGACAGCGGCAGCCCGATGCGGCCGGTGCCAATGGCCAGCTCAAGCGCCTGCCCGCTGCCCGCCAGCTCGGCCAGCAGGCTGACGGCCGGGTCGATGGCCTCAGGCTGGAACATGCGGTCGGACGGGTCGTCGTAGCTCGCCGCCACGAGCTCTCCGAAATAGCCGTCCGGATCATCCACGGACCGACAACCTAGCGTGCACGCAACCGCTGCGGCCAGCCGATTTCCGCTGCGGGCCGCCGGTCAACGGTCTGGGCCCCTCAGAGGTGTGCCCGTTATGAGAGATCCGCTCCTAGACTGGATGTCGCGGACGGGGGTGGACGCGGAAGCTAGAAGTCATTTGAAGCGACGGGACATTGCGGTGGCACTAGTAGACGAAGGGTCCAACGAAAACGCGGTAGTGGCTGACGCCGAGGTCACGGCGACGGCTCCCACCGAAGCGATTCCGGTTGACGAGCACAACGACATGGATGAGCCGGCCAGCCCGGAGGTTGAGGCAGCGAGCGCTCCGGGCCCTGAAGGACCAGCCGATGGCTCCGGGCAAGATGCCGGTGCCGACGGAGATCATGGGTTCGCCGAGATTGCTGGTGATAACGAGTCACTTGAGACCAGCGCCGGAGCGATTACCGAAGCGCTGCCGAGCGCCGAGCCCGTCGCCGTGGCCGAGCCCGTCGCCGTGGCCGAGCCGGTCGCCGCAGCAGACGCCGTGCCCGTCGCCGTGGCAGAGCCGGTCGCCGCAGCAGATGCCGTGCCGCTGCCGAGCGCCGAGCCCGTCGCCGCAGCAGAGCCCGTCGCCGCAGCAGATGCCGTGGCGACCCAGACCGTCGAGCCCGCCGAGGATCCCGCGCCCACGCTTGTCGACGCGCTCGCGGGCGCCGAGGTCTCCGATCCGGGTGCCGCGGGCGCTGGGATCGAGACCGGGGACGGCGCGGCAGGAAGCGATACCTGGATCCTTACCACCGCGCGCGGCGCCCGGCGGGTCTCCTGGAAGGTCGCCACCGCGGCAGGTGCTGCGGCCGTGCTCGTGATCGCTGTGGTTATCGTCGTAGCCAACTTGAGCAGCTCAAGCGCGGTGACGACCCGCAAAACGACGCACAAGAAGATCGCGCCGGTCAGCGTAGTTTCCGTCAGCCCAGGTAACGGGTCGACCGGGGTGAACGGCGCCTCGCCGATCACGGTCACGTACTCAGGACCTGTCCCCAAGGGTACGCAGCTGCCCACGCTGTCTCCCAGCATCGCGGGGAGCTGGCAGGTGTCCGGACACACGGCGACCTTCACCCCTCAGGTGGGCTTCACGGAGGACACCCACGTGACCGTGACGATCCCCGCGTCGGCCGGCACGACCACAACCGCGACCACGAGCTTTAGCTTCACGACCGGTCACTATTCGATCCTCCGGCTGGATGAGCTTCTGTCGCAGCTCGGGTACATCCCGGTGACCTGGACGCCGACGGACCCGTCCGGCGACATCCCCGCGACTGACGCCAGCGCGCAGCTCGCCGCGGCGTACGACCCGCCACCGGGCACGTTCACCTTCGAGCCCGGGTACCCGAGCTTGCTGACGAGCCAGTGGTCGGTTGGGAATGACAACGAGATCATCGACGGCGCGGTCCGTACCTTCGAGTTCGACCATAACCTCACGATGGACGGCGATGCGGGCCCGACTGTCTGGTCACACCTGCTCACTGCGGTCGCCAGGGGCGAACGGAGCCAGCATGGTTACACCTACGTGTGGGTGTCACAGTCCGGCACCGAGACCCTGGACTTGTACCACAACGGCCGGCTGGCGATCACCTCGCCGGTGAATACGGGCATCGCCGCCAGCCCCACCGATGACGGGACGTTCCCGGTCTACCTGCGGTTCACGGTCACCCAGATGATCGGCACCAACCCGGACGGCTCGCCTTACGACGACACGGTCTACTGGGTGTCCTACTTCAACGGTGGCGACGCGGTGCACGCGTTCCCTCGCGGCAGCTACGGGTGGTACCAGTCACTGGGCTGTGTCGAACTGCCGACCTACGGCAGCACGGCGGAAGATGTCTGGAACCTGATCACCTACGGGACGCTGGTGACGGTTACCGGGCCGGTGGCCTAACCGGCACCCGCTCGCAAACTCGCTTCAGCCCCGCCCGTCAGTCGCCGAGCTCGGTGCGGCGCCTGGCCACGTAATCCTCGAGTTCGGCCCGGACAGCGTCGTCCAGCGGAGGCTGCTGGTAGTCGGCCAGCGTCTTCGCGCAGATCTCGCCAGCCCTGGCCGTGGCATCCCGGCCGCCGAGCTTCAGCCAGCGCTCGTAGTTGGCCGTCGAGGAGAGCAGCGGGCGGTAGAAGCACTTGCGGAATCGCTCCATGGTGTGCTGCGCACCGAGGAAGTGCCCGCCGTGGCCGACCTCTTCGTGCGCGCCGAATGCAAGCGACTCCTCGTCGATCTCCAGCGGCGTGAACTCCACCCGCAGCATCCGCAGCAGCTCGATGTCGACGATGAACTTCTCGAAGCACGACACGAGGCCACCCTCCAGCCAGCCGGCCGCGTGCATGACCCAGTTCGCGCCGGCCAGGAACGTCGGCAGCAGCGTCATCAGCGATTCGTACGCGGCCTGGGCGTCGCAGCTCTGGCTGGAGTTCAGCCCGCCGCCGGTGCGGAACGGCAATCCGAAGTGCCGCGCCAGCTGCCCGGTGCACAGCAGTCCGATGCCCGACTCCGGCGTGCCGAAGCTGGGCGACCCGGACTGCATGTCGATGTTGGACAGGAACGAGCCGAAGATGACCGGGCAGCCGGGCTGGATCAGCTGGGCTAGGGCGATGCCAGAAAAAGCCTCGGCGAGCTGCTGCACCAGCGCGGCCGGAATCGTGACCGGCGACATCGCGCCCATGAGCAGGAACGGGGTGAGCACGACGGGCTGTCGAGCCGCGCAGTACTCGAACTGGGCGTCGAGCATCCGGTCGTCCCAGCGCAGCGGCGAGTTGCAGTTGATCAGCGAAATGGTGGCAGGAACGGCCTCGATGGCCTCGCGGCCGCCGAAGAGAATCTCGGTCATCGCGATGGTGTCGGCGGCGTTGGGGCCAGACACCACGTTCCCCATGTAGATCTTGTCGGTGAGCGTCTGCAGGGCAAAGACCATGTCCAGGTGCCGCGAGTCCAGCGGCGCATCGTTGGGCTCACAGATGACCCCGCCGGCGGAGTCCAGCTCGGGGAACGACTGCGACAGCATGCACAGCCGGCGGAAGTCCTCCAGCGTCGCGTCGCGGCGCACGTCGCCCTCGCGCACGAACGGCGAGCCGTAGACAGCGCCGAACGCCATGTCGTCGCCGCCGATGTGCACGTTGTTGGCCGGGTTCCTGGCCTGCACGTCGAACTCGCGGGGCGCGAGCGCTACCTGGGCGAGCACGAACTCCGGGTCCAGGTACACGACCTCGCCATCGGTCCGCTGGCCCGCCTTGCGGAACA
>JASHUE010000075.1:0-2770 GCA_030040195.1 Streptosporangiaceae bacterium
CGGCGGGCGACTTTCGCTTCGGCCTCGACCTGCTGCGCCTGCTCTGCACGCGCCAGCCGGACCAGAACATCGTGCTGTCGCCTGCCAGCCTGGCCACCAGCCTTGGACTGGCCTACCTCGGTGCGCGCGGAGCCACCGCGCGAGCCATCGCGACCGTTCTGCACCTGCCCGCGGCTTCCGGTGCCGCGCTGCTGGCCGGGCTGCAGGCGCGGGAGCGAGCGCTGGACGGCCTGGACGGGCCCGGAGTGACCGTCGCGGAGTCCAACCAGGTGTGGAGTGACCCGACGCTGATCCCGCTGCGCAGCTACCTGAACGCGGCGGCGACTGGCTACGACGCCGGCCTGCGCCAGGTCCCGCTGCTGACCGATCCGGCCACGGCCGCCGCGCAGATCAACGCCGCGATCGCGGCGGCGACCCGCGGCCACATCCGCGACCTGGTCTCGGCGCCGATGCTGACCGGTATGGGCTGGGTACTCACCGATGCGCTGTACCTGAAGGCGTCCTGGGCCACGTCCCTCGGCCCGGCTCAGGGGACGCCCGGATCGTTCCGCACGGCGGCCGGGCCGCAGGTGCAAGCTCGGTACTTGACCGGGGGGCCGTTCGTGGCGGCCACCATGGATGGCTGGACGGCAGTTTCGCTGCCCTACCGCGGCGGCCGCCTGTCAATGGACGCGCTGCTGCCGCCGACGGAGCAGGGGACCAGCGGCTGTCCGGACGCGCCCGCGACGGTGATCGCCGCGCTGGCCGCGAGGGTTGCCGGTAGCGGCGCGGCGGCCAGCAGGGAGATCGCGCTGCCTGAGGCCGACCTGAGCACGCAGGCCGAACTGAATTCGGCCCTCGGGCAGCTCGGCATGGGCATCGCGTTCACGCCGGCCGCGGATTTCAGTGGCCTCTCGCCGCTAGCGCAGCAGATCGGCACCGTGGTGCACGCCGCCACCCTGCGCGTCGACGCGCAGGGCACGGTTGCCAGCGCGGCGTCGGCGGTGACGCTCGTGCCGCTGGCGGCTCGGGCGATGACCCTGGAGGTTCAGTTTGACCGGCCCTACCTGCTGCTGGTCACGGACACGCAAACCTCGGAGCCACTGTTCCTGGCCAGGGTGGCCAACCCGGACAGCCCTTGACCTGGCCGGGCCGGCCAGGGCCCGCCCTGCCCAGAGCAGGCCACGCCGCCGGTGGTGAGATGGAGTCCTCTGATCGCGCCGTCGTCCTGGAGGCACCGTGCTGCCCTGGTCCGCCGAGCTGGCCGGCACGCTCCACGAGCACGTGTTCGATAGCCAGTTGCTACGCGGGAACCCGCTCGGCGATCCGCATGAGCGGCCGCTGTGGGTGTACACGCCGCCCGGATACGCGGAGGCAACGGTCCGCCGGTACCCGTCGGTGTACGTGATCCAGGGTTATACCGGTCTGGTGCCGATGTGGCGCAACAGGACGCCGTTCCGCCAGCCGTTCACCGAAACGGCCGATGCGGTCTTCGCCGGCGGACAGGCGCCGCCGGCCATCGTCGTCTTCGTGGACGCCTGGACCCGTTATGGCGGCAGCCAGTTCGTCAACTCGCCAGGGACCGGCCGCTACCACTCCTACCTGTGCGACGAGGTCGTGCCATGGGTGGACCGCACGTACCGGACGATCCCCGATCGTGAGCACCGCGCAATCATGGGGAAGTCGAGCGGCGGGTTCGGGGCGATGATCACCCCGATGCTGCGGCCCGACTTGTTCAGCGGGCTGGCCACGCATGCCGGCGACACCCTTTACGAGCACTGCTACGTGCGGGACTTCGGGCCGGCGGTGCGGGCGTTGCGGTCCTACGACGGCGACATCTGGCGCTGGTGGGCCGATTTCACCTCAAGAGTGGCTTTCACTAAGGAAGAGGACGGGACGCTCGTGGGGCTGCTCGGTGTCGCGGCGTGTTTCTCGGCTCGCGACGACGGAACCGTCGAGCTCCCGTTCGACCAGCGCACCGGAGTGCTGCTCCCCGAGGTCTGGCAGCGGTGGCTGGACTGGGACCCGGTCCGGATGGCGCCAGGGTACGCGGATGCGCTGCGATCCATGCGGTCGATCTGGATCGACGCCGGGACCAGGGATGACTACTTCCTGGACCTCGGGGCCGAGGCGTTCCGGGCGGAACTCGCCCGGCTCGGCGTTGCGGACGAGGTGATCCGGTTCGAGCTTTTTGATGCCACTCATGCGGCGATCGAGTACCGCTACCCGCTTTCCCTGGCGTGGCTCTGCGACCGCATGCCAGGTTGAGCCCGCTGAACGATGCTGGCCGTCGATCCGTGATCAGTAGTGGGGAAGGTATCAGGCCAAGAACGGAGATTCGATCATGCGCACTAACCGATATTGGGCGGCTCCCTTGCTCGCCGGGGCGGCTGCGGCCGCGCTGGCGGCCTGCGGCAGCAGTTCGCCGAGCTCGAGTAGCTCCAGTCCGCCCACCACGTCGTCAACCAGCCCGTCGTCGTCCAGCTCGGTGGTCATCGGCACGCGCAGCACCAGCATCGGCACGGTGCTGGTCAACGCCCAAGGGCACACCCTGTACTGGTTCGCCAGGGACACGCCGACGACCTCGAACTGCACGGGCGCCTGCGCGACCTACTGGCCGCCGGTGCTGGGCAAGCCGAAGGCTGCCTCGGGAACCTCGCTGCCGGAGGCGTTCGGCACGATCAAGCGGGCCGGGGGCCAGGTCCAGGCCACCTATGACGGCCACCCGCTCTACACCTACGTCTCGGACACGTCGGCCGGGATGACGGGCGGGAACGACCTCAACGCCTCG
>JASHUE010000722.1:0-5137 GCA_030040195.1 Streptosporangiaceae bacterium
ACGCCGGTGCCGCGCAGCGGCGCCCTGCCCGAGGCCGGAGCGGGGCTCCCCCTCGTCGGCGAGGTCAGGGAGCGCGGCGTGGCGACCGCGCAGATGCATGCCGACATGGCGACCGCGTTCGGCCACCGCGACATGACGCCGGAAGAACTCCGCGCGCTGGCCTCGAGGCTCACCGGCAAGCTGGACGCGGCGGTCGCGGTCGTGCCCCAGTTGCGCGCCCACGCGGGCAGGATCTCGGCTGCCTATGCCGATCTCGCGGCGCTGATGGAACCCGTCCCGATCCAGCGAATTCACGGCGACTACCATCTCGGCCAGGTCATGAGAAGCCAGCGGGGCTGGGTGGCACTCGACTTCGAGGGCGAGCCAGCCGCGCCGCTAGCCGAGCGCCGCGCGCTGGCTCCAGCGCTGCGAGACGTCGCCGGGATGCTGCGCTCATTTGACTACGCGGCCCGCCACCAGTTGATCGGCCACCCGCGATCGCAAGACCTCGTCGCAGCAGCCGACTCATGGGCGCGGCAATGCCAAGATGCCTTCTGCGCCGGTTACGCCGCCGGAGGCGGGGCAGACCCGAGTGACCACGCGACACTGCTGCGCGCGCTGACTCTGGAGAAGGCGGTCTACGAAGTGATCTACGAGTACCGGCACCGGCCGACGTGGCTGTCGATACCGCTGGACTACGTGGCGGCGGCATGAGCGAGACTGAGACCCGACGGCGAGCAGGTAATAAGGCATGACGGCGCCGACTCATCAGACTGACCAGGTGAGCCACGCGGAGATCGACGCGCTTCTCGCCGGGCACCACCATGACCCGCACGCGTTGCTCGGTGCTCATCCGGGCCAGGGCGGCGTGACCATCCGGGCTCTCCGCCCGCTCGCCGAGACCGTCACGGTCGTGCTCGCCGACGGTAGCAGGGTGGCCATGAGCCACGTGCATCAAGGCGTGTTCTCTGCGGTCGTGCCCGGCACCACGGTGCCCGAGTACCAGATCGCGGTCACCTATCCCGGCCTGCCGGAGACGGTGGGCGACGACGCGTACCGGCACCTCCCGACGCTTGGCGAGATCGATCTGCACCTGATCAGCGAAGGCCGGCACGAGACGCTCTGGACGATGCTCGGCGCCCGCGTTCGGCCTGAGGCGGGGGGGACATCGTTCGCGGTCTGGGCGCCGAACGCCCGCGGGGTGCGGGTGATCGGCGACTTCAATCACTGGGACGGCCGAGCGCATCCGATGCGATCACTGGGCTCCTCTGGGGTCTGGGAGTTGCTGATCCCAGGTGTCGGCCCCGGCGCGACCTACAAGTTCGACATCTGCGGACCCAACGGGAGCTGGCATCGAAAGGCCGACCCGATGGCGGGCCTGGCCGAGCGGCCGCCTGCCACCGCGTCCGTGGTGACCCAGTCCCGTTATCAGTGGGGGGACACGGAGTGGCTGGCCGCGCGGGCCGAGCGTAACCTGCTCGCCAGCCCGATGAGTGTCTACGAGGTGCACCTCGGCTCCTGGCGGCCTGGCCTGTCCTACACCGAGCTGGCCAGTCAGCTCACGAGCTACATCACCGAGATGGGGTTCACCCACGTCGAGTTTCTGCCCGTCGCCGAGCATCCCTTCGGCGGGTCCTGGGGCTACCAGGTGACCTCGTACTACGCGCCGTCTGCGCGGTTCGGCACGCCCGACGAGTTCCGCTACCTGGTCGACTGCCTGCATCAGGCCGGCATCGGGGTATTCCTGGACTGGGTGCCCGCGCACTTCCCGCGTGACTCCTGGGCGCTCGCCCGATTCGACGGGACACCGCTTTACGAGCACGCCGACCCCCAGCGCGGCGAGCACCCCGACTGGGGCACGCTCATCTTCGATTTCGGTCGTCCCGAGGTGCGCAACTTCCTCGTCGCGAACGCCATCTACTGGCTTGAGGAGTTCCATGCCGACGGCCTGCGTGTCGACGCGGTCGCGTCCATGCTGTACCTCGACTACTCCCGCGAGGATGGCCAATGGACGCCGAACTCCCTCGGTGGCCGGGAGAACCTCGACGCGGTCTCGTTCCTGCGCGAGGTGACCGCGACCTGCTACAAGCGGATGCCGGGCATCGCGATGATCGCCGAGGAGTCCACCGCCTGGCCGGGCGTCACCCGGCCGGTACACCTCGGCGGGCTGGGCTTTGGCCTCAAGTGGAATATGGGCTGGATGCACGACACGCTCGCCTACCTGGGCCGCGATCCGGTGCACCGCAGCTACCACCATGACGAAATCACCTTCTCGATGATCTACGCCTACAGCGAGAACTACGTGCTGCCCCTGTCGCACGACGAGGTCGTGCACGGCAAAGGCTCGCTGCTGCGCAAGATGGCCGGAGACGAGTGGCGCCAGTTCGCCGGGCTGCGCTCGCTGTTCGGCTACATGTGGGCGCATCCAGGCAAGCAACTGCTGTTCATGGGAGGCGAGCTCGGTCAAGGCGACGAGTGGTCCGAGCAGGTCGGGATCCAGTGGCACCTGCTCGAGTACCCTTCGCACGCAGGCGTACAGCAGCTCGTCATGGACCTCAACCAGGCTTACCTGGAGCGGCCCGCATTGTGGCAGCAGGACAGCTCCCCGGCGGGCTTCGAGTGGATCGACGCCAACGACCGGTCAGGCAACGTGCTGTCCTTCCTGCGCTACGGCACCGACGGCAGCGTGCTTGCGTGCATATGCAACTTCGCCGCGATGCCCCACTACGACTACCGCATCGGCCTGCCGTCGGCAGGCACGTGGATCGAGCTGATCAACACCGACGCCGAGGTCTACGGCGGCAGCGGGCTCGGCAACTACGGCGCGGTCGAAGCAGCCGAGACACCGTGGCACGGACGCCCGGCGTCCGCGGCGCTCACGATCCCGCCACTCGCCGTGCTCTGGCTCGCGCCGAGGCGGCCAGGTACCGAGCCGACGAGCGACCGGCAGACTAGCGCAGATGACGCAAACGCCCAGTTAGGGCAGACGTAGGGGATGTCGCTTGCGGGCCTCGGGACGAGCCGATGTTGCCCGCACCCTCACCGTGATCGAGCGATATCTGCATCTGGGCATCGGACGGGCATAACCGAGGCCGACAAGGACTGGCCGCGGGGCCAGGAGGAAACTCGGTTGGCCGCGCCGCCGTGTCTCGGTAGCGTCGGGCGATGCCCGAGTTGCAGCACCTGCGAGCAGATCACGCCCCCGCGGTCCTGGCCTTCGAGCTAGCGAACCGCGCCTACTTCGCCGCCTCGATCTCCGACCGGGGTGATGAGTTCTTCGACCAGTTCTCCGAGCGATACGCCGCACTTCTGGCCGAGCAAGAAGCGGGCATCGGCGCCTTCTACGTGCTCGTCGCCTGCGATGGCTCGATCCTGGGCCGATTCAACCTGGTCTTCACCGGGGACGGCACAGCCGAACTCGGTTACCGGGTCGCGCAGGACGTCGCCGGCCACGGCGTGGCAACAGCGACCGTCCGGGAACTGTGCCAGCTGGCTGCGATGCGACACGGGCTCAAGACGATCAGGGCGGCCACGTCCCGGGGGAATGCGGCGTCTCAGAGGGTACTGGCTAAGGCCGGGTTCGTGCTGGCTGGCCCGGCTGACCCCGCCGACCTCGGCGGCAAGCCAGGCACCTGGTACCAGCGCAACCTGGCCGCCGACTAGGGGCGAGTGCAGGCATTCGCGCTGCTGCTCGCCGACCCCTGAGGACAGACGAGCGTCGCCGCGTTGCCACGGTAATGTTGGCGCAGTGGTGCCCGTGACCTTCGGCGACTTCTTCGCCGCCACCGCCGCCAGTGCGGGCGCTCTAACCGGCCTGCTGTTCGTCGCCCTGTCAGTCTCCACGCACCGCGCCCCGGCTGCCGGCCCGGCAGTTATTCAGGAGGTCCGCGCGGCCGCCGCGCTGCTGGCGTTCACCAACGCGCTGTTCGTCTCCCTGTTCACCCTCGTGCCCGGTACCGGCGCCGGGTATCCGTCAATCGTGCTCGGCGTGATCGGCATCCTGTTTACCGCCGCTGCCATCCGATCCATCCTGACCAGCGTTACCACCCGGCGCCAGCAGGCCCGGCAGATCGGCCTCATCGGTCTGCTGCTAATGATCTTCGGCACCGAGTTCGTGAGCGGCATCGTCGCGATTAATCTCCCTGGCCGTCCCGGGCCGGTACAGGTAATCGGCTACGCCGCCGTTACATCTCTAGTCGTCGGGGTCGCCAGGGCGTGGGAACTCGTCGGGCGCAGGGACACCGGCATCCTCGCCTCACTGGCCGTGCTGGCCGGTCGCTCGCACAACCTTCCCGGCGCCGCTATTGGCGATGCGCCTGAGCCGGAGGATCGCCCCGACCGCGAGTGACCAGCGCTACGCGCCTGCCAGCACCCGGTCAGGTCACGTCGGCAATGCGGGCCTCTATCAGGCGGCCGGCCTCGACTAGCAGCACGCCAAGCGTGCCGTGCGGTTGCCGCCGCCGGTCGGTGGGCGAGCCTGGGTTGAAGATCCGCAATCCCTGGCTGGCCTGGTCAAGCGGGATGTGTGAGTGGCCGAAGACGACGACCCGAGCCTGCGGGAACGCGCGGCGCATCCGCAGTAGACGGCCCGTCGCCTGACCGCCGTCGTGAATCATCGCGATCGGCAGTCCGTCGACGTCCAGCTCCAGCGTCGGCCGGGCGCCCCAGCTTGCGACGTCCGCTGCGTCGTTGTTGCCCAGCACTACCCGCACTGGCCCGTAGTCGCTCAGCTCCTCCAGCACGGAGGCCGTGCACACGTCACCCGCGTGCAGGATGAGGTCTGCGCCGCGCAGGTGCTCAGCGACCCGGGGCGGGCACGACTTCCAGTGCCTCGGTCCGTGAGTATCGGACAGCACGACAACCCGCATGGTCACTTATCCTGTCGCGGTCACCGCACCCCGCCGCGGTACGCGGCGGGGCGCTGCGTCTCGCGCCATCCTCGCTGGCCACGACGAAGGCACGCCAGGCATTTCATCGCGCACAGCCGGGTTAGGGCTGGGCCAACGCCCGGCATGGGTCGGCCAGGCCGCACTTAGAGCAGGCCGAGAAGCCAGGAGGGACCGGTCACCATCGCGCCGACGGCCTCGCAGCGCCGTCGCAGCTCGCGATCGGCGGTGACCACGATCCGGTGGCCGGATGTCTGCTCGGCCAGCTTGGT
>JASHUE010000723.1:0-2836 GCA_030040195.1 Streptosporangiaceae bacterium
GTCGCCGGCGAGGTCCGGGGTGAGCCTGGTGGTGGCCCTGGAGCGAGCGTCGAGCCATGCCAGCCCGCGGCGGCGACGGCTCGCGTCCTCGAGCACCAGCACGAGTCCGCGGCCGTCGTGGCTCCAGTGAAAGTCCTTGAGCCGCAACGGCCGAAGGTCGGTGACGAGTTGCATGGGAGCCTTGCTCGACCCGATCCAGAGGTTCGCGGCGCCGTCGTGCCACCGGATCGCAGCCAGCCGGTCACCGGTGGGAGCGAGCCGGGGCCGCGTCCAGTCTGGGCGCCCGAGCACGATGTAACCGGTCGTCATGGAGCGCCATCGCTATACTCGGCCGGCCGCCGTGCAGGCTGCCGGCCGCGCCTTCGCGATCCGGGGGGGGTGCGGATCACGAGGCGGATGGCCGGCAGCCCGGTCCTGACGCGTGCCGTCATGCCGCACGCAACGGCGATCGAGTCGCCGTATCCGCCGCGCGCGGGACCATGACCATACAAAACAGCACGCCCGACACCTTGATCAGTAGGCCGTGTGCCGGCGGACACGCGGCTCGCTCGAATGCCGTGCCTAGGACGTTAGCGGTCATCTCGACCGAGAGTCAAGACACTCCATGACTCATCAGTGCACTATTTGGAGGGTAGTTGTAGTGCAATGTAGAGATAGTTTGACTGATCTACTTGACTGAGAGCGAACCCGGCAAGGTCCACAGGAAGAAGCGCAGAAAGCAGGAGTTACATGTCCAAGGTCCGCACCATCCTCGTGTCCGCCCTCGCCATCACGTCACTCCTCGCGGGCGGCGTGGCAATAGCCCATAACCAGGCGCCGCGCCCGGCCGCCCACCACATAGCCGATGGCGGGTGTTGCGACGATGAGGGCACCCACGCCTGACGTCGGGCTTCAGGCTGGCCGGCTGGCCCTGGCTCCGCTGCCTAGCCGACTAGCTCGGCCTCGCCGGTGAACGCGGCCCACATCGCCGAATAGGTGCCGCCGCGCTCTAGTAGCTCGTCGTGCGTGCCGATCTCGGCCACCTGGCCGTCGGCCAGCACGACGATCCTGTCTGCGTGCGAGGCGGTCGTCAGGCGGTGCGCGACGACCAGCGTTGTCCTGCGCGCGGCTAGCTGCTCAGTAGCGCGGTTGACCTCGGCCTCGGCCGCCAGGTCCAGCGCGGCGGTCGCCTCGTCGAGCAACAGGATCGCAGGGTCGACGAGGTAAGCGCGGGCCAGCGCGATGAGCTGCCGCTGCCCGGCGGCGAGGTTGCGGCCGCGCTCGGCTACCTCGTGCAGGAAACCGCCAGGCAGCCTCGAGATCATCTCGATTGCGCCAACGCCACGGGCGGCGGCCTCGACTTCCGCGTCGGTCGCATCGGGCCTGCCGTAGGCGATCGCGTCCCTGACCGTGCCGGCAAACAGATAGGGCTCCTGCGGCACGACGCCGAGTTGCTGCCGGTAGGCGGGCAGGTCGTATCTGCGGACATCGGTGCCGTCGATGAGCACGGCGCCGGAGGTCACGTCGTAGAACCGGGCAATGAGCTTGACCAGGGTGGACTTGCCCGCGCCGGTCTGCCCGACCAGCGCGACGGTCTCACCAGGCGCGATCGACAAGCTGACGCCGGCGATGGCCTCGTTGCGCTGCCCGGCATAGCCGAAGTGGACGGCCCGCAACTCGATTGCGCCCCGCAGGCGACCCGGCTCGACCGGGTGCTCGGCCTGCGGAGTGCTGGTCGGAGTCGCCAGCAGGGCCTTGATCCGCTGCAGGCCGACGCTCGCCTGCTGGTAGCCGTCGAACACCTGGGACATCTGCTGGATTGGCGAGAACAGTGAGTCCACGTACAGCAGGTAAGCGATCAGTCCGCCGACGGTCAGCGCGCCGGTGCGCACCTCGCCCGCCGCGGCAAACAGAATGATCGCTCCGCCGATCGTCGACAGCGCCTGCACGAACGGGAAGTAGACCGCGATCATGCGCTGGGCCCGCAGCCGGGAGCCACGGAAGGCACCGCTTAGCCCGGCAAACCGGTCGGAGTTGACCTGCTCCCGCCGGTAGGCCTGGGCGACCCGCAGGCCGGCCACGTTCTCGGCCAGGTCGGCGTTGACCGCGCTGGCCTTCTCCCTGGCGTCGTTGTAGGCCCTGGCTGACTTCCTCCTGAACACGATCGTGGCCACGACCAGTACCGGCAGGATCGTGAACAGGGTCAGCCCGAGACGCACGTTGATGACCAGCATGAACGCCAGCACGCCGAAGAACGTGAGCAGGGAGTTGACCATGGTGATCAGGCCGGTCTGGAAGAACGAGGACAACGAGTCCACGTCCGTCGTCATCCTGGTCATGATCCGGCCGGTCAGTTCGCGCTCGTAGAAGTCCAGGCCGAGACGCTGCAGGTGGGAGAAGATCTTTACCCGCAGCGTGTACAGGAGCCGCTCGCTGTTGCGGCCGACGACAATCGTCTGGGCCCAGTTCACCGCCCAGTCCGCCAGCGTGATGGCCAGCCCGATCCCGGAGACCAGCAGGATGATGTCGAACCGGGCGTCGAAGCTGAGCAGGTGTCGCTCCACGCCGTTGTCGATGCCGCCCTTGACCAGCACCGGGAACAGGACGCCCGCCAGCGCGTCAAGCCCGTCAAGTACCAGGCCGATGAGCATCGCGATTGCGAACGGCTTGAGCAGCTTGCGCAGGGTGAAGCGGGGGTCGGGAGCGCGCGCGAACGACTGGTCGACGCGCGGGGTCTCGTTGGCCGGCGGTAGCGCGGCCACTCGCGCAAGCAGCTCTGGCGACGGCGGCACGCCGGCCAGCCAGCCGCCACCCATCGCGCCTCCGCTGAGTGCCGCCCCGCGCGCGGCGGCCCCGC
>JASHUE010000724.1:0-7528 GCA_030040195.1 Streptosporangiaceae bacterium
CCGGACCCCACAGGACGGCACAGGGATGCTCTGCCGTCTTGGCTCGCTCGGAACTGGCAAAAATATGACGAACTTATTACCAAATTGATGAAACATCATCCCACCACACCGGCGGGGCTAACCGGTCCGAGCCACCCTCGGGCCAGCGTCGAGATCAACGCCGGTGCGGCATGAAGGCCTTGGCACGACCCGAGGAAGGATGCGGACCGCGCGGGCCATCCGAACGCGCAGGCCGCAAGCCCAGCTCCGGGCCAGCCGACCCGGATGGCGCCGGAAGGTGGCGGTCAATCCAGAAGGGGGCGGGCCAACGGAGCAGACCGTCGACCCGGCCAGACGGGCGGCAGGAGAACTACGTCAGCCTGGAAGGCAATCAGCTCCCGGCGGCCCCAAACCGGGCCGGCTCCGGGAGCTGAAATTGCACGTGCTGTAGATGGAGATCGGTCGTGGCTGCTCGATACCGGCGGCCGCGCTGTGCACTCATGCGCGGGTGCGCAAGGCGACAGTGGCGTTTACCAGCGCGTCGGCTGCTGCAAAGTTAGTGGGTTGCTTCGTATTCCTGAATGATCGACGCAGGAATGCGCCCGCGCTCGCTAACCTTCTCGCCCCGCTCTCGGGCCCACTGCCGAATTTCTGAGCTTCGCTCCCGACCTGGGCCAGAGCGCGCCTTGCGCCGCCTTACCGCACCGGTCACACGACGGGCGTGCTCGATGTATCCGGTGAAGCTGTCGTGCAGTTCCTTAGCGTGCGCTGAGCAGACGTCGATCTCGTATGCGGTGCCGTCAACGGCGAACGAAAGCGTCTCGTTCCCCTCGATCTCACCATCGTGAGGCAGGTCACAGACCACGGTCACCACAGTCTTCTGAACCATCAGGCTGCCTTTCACTCAAGTCTTTTCGGCAAGTAAAGATATACCACATCTACGCGATTGACAATTCGGCATTGCCGTTTAGCGATCGGCTACAACAGACCGCAGAACAATACGGAGGTTTGCAGTAACGCTGCGTAATCGAGATGGCTTAATGCTTACGCGGGGTGGTCTCAGACGCGTCTGCCCCGGTCGAATCGTTTCCTGTTTCTTCTTCTGCGCAGACCGGCGCGGCAGCCTCCGACGACGGCACGACGGCTTCTGCCGCACCGCTCTCGTCGGCCTCCGGACGCTTCTTGCTCATCTCATGGCGTAGGAACGCGCCGATCGCAAACAGCACCGCAGCGCACATGAGCAGCGGCGGCGTTAGTACAGACAGGTCCTGCACGCGCGCTGCCCCCTTCCCGGAACTTAGGCGCTAGGGCAGCAACTTCGGGTCGGCCCAGGCCGACATCCGCGGGCGGGCTCACACGCGGACGAGAACCGCTGCCGCTGATTGCATTGTGCCGCATGGCGCGCGAGCCGAGCCCGGCGGGTCTGCGGGGCCTAGCCAGCTTATGTCGCGAACCCGAGGATTTGGCCGATCGCGGCAAGGGTCGCGTACGCAGCTGGCCGATATCGTCCGCCCCATTCAGCTGGCTGGACGGCGCCGTGGCGGCGCCGTCGCTTCCCTGCTGAGCCAGTTACAGAGCCAAATTCGGCCAGGCTGATCATTCGGTAGTGACATAGTCGGGTGACATAACCTTGCTGAGCCGGGCTGCTTCGTGCAAGTTGCAGTTGGCCTTGCATGCCGTGCTTTGCCGGTAGTGGAGGCTCATCGGCAAACGAGTAGCCCTGTGCGACCGTAGCGCAGTGTATTAATCGGCACTCATCTGACCACTGCCGATCGGATGCCGGCAATACCGAATAATCTCCATCACATCCTCAGCAACATGCGAGTGTTGCCCAGCGTGTTTGGCTTCACTCGATCAAGGTCGAGGAACTCCGCCACTCCCTCGTCATATGAGCGCAGTAGCTCCGCGTAGACCTCGGGCCTGGCCGCCTGTCCGTGGATCTCGGCAAAGCCATGGCGCCGAAAGAACTGCACCGCGAACGTCAGTACGAATACGCGGCTCACGCCGAGTTCCCTGGCCGTTTCCAGCAGCACATCGACGATCTGGTGACCTACGCCGCGCCCTCGGTGGCTGTCCGCGACCGCAAGCGTGCGGATTTCGGCCAGGTCCTCCCACATCACGTGGAGCGCGCCGCAGCCCACGACGTCGCCGTCGGGCGTGCTGGCCACCCAGAACTCCTGGACATCCTCGAAGAGCGCCACCGTCGGCTTGTCCAGCAGCAGCCCGGACAGGACGTGCGCGTCCACCAGGGCCCTGATGGCGCGGACGTCGCCGGTCCTCGCGCGCCCGATCGCGTAGTCCATCCCGCCTGTCACCTGCGTCGCCGGCTGCTACCGGCCTCTATCTGGCATTCCTGCGATGTGTCAGTTCGCAGGTCAGCATCCCAAACAATGCGCAGGTCCGCCAAATGAGCGGGTCTACCTAGCGTTACTGACCCCGTACGTAATGTTGTGCCCTCGAACCTGTCGGGCCCTATTAGTGCACATCACGACCAGATCACACGCCAAGCCCTGCCACCGCGACACGCCGCCTGACCTGCGGCTACGCGAGCCAGCCCGAGTCTGGAGGCGGCCCAGGCGGACGATGGAGCGTGAGCACGCAGCTTACCGACGGCAAAATGCGGGCTGCATCGCAGTCGTGGCGCAGTCTAATTTCGCCGTTTTGCCGCGCGGCAACTGCGTTCTCCATTAATCTGCATCGCTGATACCCGTTGCAGGTGCCCGAGCCCGGGCGCCTGTCACGAACCGCCGAGTTCCTGAGGCGCGGTGAGTGCTTCAGGGAGCCGGGGACCCACCTAGTTCCCCGGGGTGAATCGGCCCGCCGCGACGACGGCACTTACGCGGCCTGCCGTAGGGCTCCTCCCGGCCCGAACCCGTCAGCTAACCCGGTAGGCGGCCGAGAGAGGAGTCAGTGCGTGAAACGCATGCCGCATGGCGGGCGCGTACCACGACTTTCATCCCCAGGCATTTTCGGGCTGGCTGTCTCTGGCCGCCCATGGGCCCGGCGGCCGCGCGGCGGCTGGCGGGCCAGCGTCGTGCTTGCGGGCATTTTGGCCGTCTGCGCCGCGCTGATGCCGGGCGGTGCGGCCCAGGCAACCTCCGCGTCGGGCGGCAGCAGCCTCAGCCAGGCCCTGGCCGAGGCCAACAAGCTGTCCAACGAGATAGACATCCTCGGGCAGCAGTACGACGGCCTGCGCATCCAGCTCCAACAGGCGGAGGCCGACGCGCAGATCGCCCGCGAGAACGCGGCCAGGGACGCCACGATCTTTAGCTCGGAGCAGGGCTACATCAACGAGATAGCCGTCGACAGCTACATGACCGGCGGACTGAACCCGGCCCTGCAGTTGCTGCAAACGGCGAATCCGCAGACCATGCTTGACCGCGCCTCGATGATCGCGCAGCTCGAGGAGCAGGAGGGCGCCAAGGTCAGCCTCGTGGCCGCTGCTCAGACGGCGGCCCAGCGGGCGCTGGCCGCGGCGGCACAGGAGCAGCAGACCGCGGCGCACCTTGCCGCGGAGATGGCCGCCAAGGTCGCGCAGATCCAGTCGAAGGAGAACTTCTTCAACAGCGAGGCCTTCGCGAAGGCCGAAGCGATCTTCGAGGAAACCGGCCACTATCCCTACATGAACATCCAAGGCGACAGCCAAGGGGACAGGGTGGTCAGGTACGCCCTGGAGATGCTGGGCAAGCCATACGTGTGGGGCGGGGCGAGCCCGAGTGTCGGGTTCGACTGCTCCGGCCTGGTTGTCTGGGCCTATGCCCAGATCGGCATCACCCTGGAGCACTTCACCGGCGACCTGTGGAACGAAGTGGAGCACATCCCCTACAGCCAAGCCCAGCCCGGTGACCTGGTGTTCTTCTATGCCGACATCCAGCATGTCGGGATCTACATCGGAGGAGGCATGATGGTGGACGCGCCGACCTTCGGCCAGGTCGTGCAGATCCAGCCCGTGTCGGCCGACCCTCTGGTTGGTACCGGCTTCGTTCCGGGTGCCTGACGTCCTGCGAGCCTCTCTGCCGCTGCCCGGTCGGGCAGATGTTGGTCAGGTCCTGTTCACCAGCGGGAAGATTACGGTCTCCTGGTGAACGGGCGGACGGCTGCCAGACGCTACCCGCTGGCGATCAGCCAGCCGTTTTGAGGTCCACCGTGTTGCGCTCGTACGTAAGCCTGAGCCCGATCAGCGTGAGCCAGGGTTCATAGGCATCGATGACGGACACCTCGTCGATGACCAGCGGCGCGAGTCCTCCGGTGGCAATGATCGTGACTGCGTCAGGGTCATCGGGCGACAGCTCGGCCGCCATCCGGGTGGCGATGCCCTCGACCTGGCCGGCGAAGCCGAAGATGATGCCCGACTGGAGGGCCTCGACGGTGCTCTTACCTATGACCCGCGGGGGCCTGGCCAGCTCGACCTTGAGCAGCTGGGCGGCGCGACGGGACAGCGCGTCAACGGAGATTTCGATGCCAGGCGCAAGCGCGCCGCCGACAAACTCGCCCCGCCCGCTCACCGCGTCGAAATTGGTCGAGGTACCGAAGTCGACGACGATGGCCGGGCCTCCGTACAGGTGCACGGCCGCCACCGCGTTCATGACCCGGTCGCTTCCGACTTCCTTGGGATTGTCGTAGCGCAGCGGTACGCCGGTCTTCACGCCGGGTTCAACGATCACCGCGGGCACGTCGCCGTAATGGCGGCGGCACATCTCTCTGAGTTCGTGCAGCACCGATGGCACGGTCGAGCACAGTGAGATGCCGCTGATGTCGGGCTCGCGCAAAAGCGCGCTCTGCCGCAGGAGCCCGTGCAGGAGCACGGCCAGCTCATCGGCGGTGCGCACCGGGTCGGTGGAGATGCGCCAGTGCTCAACCACCTCGTCACCGTCGAACACGCCAAGCACCGTGTTCGTGTTCCCGACGTCGATCGTCAGCAGCATGTCGGTCCGATCCGTTAGCCGGCCTGAACGAGGTCGAGGCCGATGTCCAGAGCCGGCGCCGAATGAGTCAGCGCTCCTACTGCAAGGTAGTCCACGCCGCTCTCCGCGGCTGCGCGGGCGTCGGCCAGAGTCAGGCCGCCGCTCGCCTCGAGCAGCGCCCGGCCACCCGCCAGCCGGACGGCCGTCGTCATGTCGGCGACACGGAAGTTGTCGAGCAGGATGAGGTCGGCCCCGGCCGCCAGAGCCTCACGCACCTGCGCAAGCGTGTCGCACTCGACCTCGACCGGCAGGGCCGGAGCCTGCGCCCGGACCGCCGTGAACGCCGCGCTGAGCGACCCGGCCGCGGCCACGTGGTTGTCCTTGATTAGCGCCGCGTCCGAGAGCGACATCCGGTGGTTCATCCCGCCGCCGCAGCGCACCGCGTATTTCTCCAGTGCCCGCAGGCCGGGGAGCGTCTTGCGGGTGTCGCGGATCCGCGCATTGGTTCCCGCCACCGCGTCGACCCACTGCCGGGTCAGCGTCGCGACACCGGACAAGTGGGTCAGCAGGTTGAGCGCTGTTCGCTCCGCGGTCAGGATCGCCGCGACGCGTCCGGTCACGCTGAGTACAGGCTGGCCCGCGGCGACCCGATCGCCGTCGGCGGCTCGTGACCGGCGCTCGACCGGATCGTCGCGCGACGCTAGCCAGAACACCAGTTCTGCCACGGACAGCCCGGCCACCACGCCGGCCGACCGAGCCACCAGATCGGCTCGGCCGACCTCGTCCGCGGGCACCGTCGCGACCGTCGTGACGTCGATCCCGCCCGCCAGGTCTTCGGCCAGTGCCGCGGCGGCAAGATCCACGACATCGCCTGCAGGCAGCCCTGCCGTCTCGAGCCGCCCGGTGATATCGACGGGAATGGCGGGAACGAGGTGCGGCCCGCCGCAGTCGTCCTCATGCGGCTGGCCTCGTCCGGCTGTCGCTGCGCGGGGCCGATCCGGACCGCCGGCCACGCCGGCACTAGTCATGCCGATCCGGCTCGAAGACGGTCTCGAGGCCGTCCGGGCCAGCCAACTCCAGCACGTGCCCGCGCCAGGCCTCGCTCGGCTCGGGGAAGTCCTCGCGCCAGTGGCTGCCCCTGGTCTCCCGTCGGGCCAGCGCGGCGCTGACGATTCCGGACGCGACCAGGTGCAGGTTCGTTGCCTCCCATGCCTCCGCACCCGGCTTGTCGCTGGCCTGCTCCCCGAGCGCGGCGAGGCCCGCCATGGCCTCGGCCAGGCCCTCACCCGACCTGAGCACGCCCGCCTTGGCCGACATCAGTTGCTGCAGGGGTCGGATGATCGACGGATCGAGCAGACCCGCCGGGCGCGGATCCGCCACCGGCTCACCTGCGGGCGGCAGCGCCCGGGCCAGGTCTGCGGCGATGCGCTCGGCGAACACCAGCCCTTCGAGCAACGAGTTCGAGGCGAGCCGGTTCGCGCCGTGCACGCCCGTGCATGCGGTCTCGCCGCATGCGTACAGGCCCGGCGCGCTGGTGCGCCCGTGCAGGTCGGTGCGGATCCCGCCGCTGGCGTAGTGCGCTGCCGGCACGACCGGGATGAGCTCGGTGGGCGGATCGATGCCATTACTGCGGCAGCTGGCCAGAATCGTGGGGAATCGGTGCTGCCAGACCTGGGCGCCTAGGTGGCGGCCGTCCAGGAACACGTGATCGGTGTCTTCCGAGCGCATCACGCGCATGATCGCCTTGGCCACCACGTCCCGCGGTGCTAGGTCGGCGAGCTCGTGCTGGCCGGTCATGAACCGCCGGCCGGCGCCATCCACGAGGAACGCGCCCTCGCCCCGCACGGCCTCGGAGATCAGCGGCTGCCGACCGTGAGAATTCGGGCCGAGCCACAGGACGGTCGGATGGAACTGGATGAATTCCAGGTCGGCCGCGCGCGCGCCGGCTCGCAGGGCAAGCGCCAGCCCGTCTCCGGTGGAGACGCGCGGGTTGGTGGTAGCCGAGTAGACCTGGCCGAATCCGCCGGTTGCGAGCACAACAGTCCCCGCGTGCACGGCACCCACGCCGTCCTGCTCGCCCTCGCCGAGCACATGCAGGGTTATGCCGGCGGCGCGGCCGTCGGCCGCGCGGAGGAGGTCAATCGCGAGCGCATGCTCTATTACCTCCAAGCCCGCGCTGGCCTGCGCGTCCGCCAGTGCGGCCAGGAGTGCCCGCGAGATCTCGGCTCCGGTCGCGTCGCCGCCAGCGTGCGCTATCCGGCGGCGCAGGTGGCCGCCCTCCCTGGTCAGCGCCAGCGGCCCGGATGGCTCACGGTCGAATTCAGCGCCGAGCGCGATGAGCCGCCTGACCGCGTCTGGGCCCTCGGTCACCAGCGCCCGGACCGCACGCTCGTCACAGACGCCCGCGCCCGCCGTCAGGGTGTCGGCGAGGTGCTGCTCGGGCGTGTCACCCGGCCCGAGCGCCGCGGCGATGCCTCCCTGCGCCCAGCGCGTCGAGCCGTCGTCAAGCTCCGACTTCGTCACGAGCAGGACCCGCGCGTCCGGCAGTGTCCTGCGGATGGCGAGCACCGTCGTGACGCCAGCCACGCCGGATCCGACCACGACCACGTCCGCGTCCCGTCGCCAGCCAGGTGGCGGCGCGAGCA
>JASHUE010000725.1:0-6509 GCA_030040195.1 Streptosporangiaceae bacterium
TCTTCACCACGAACGACCGCGCGTTGGTATCTGGGCGGAACACCTTGGGCAGCTTGGCATAGGCCCAGCCGGCGATGTCGTTGTACTCCTCGGTCTTGCCCATGTAACCGCGCTCGATGGTGTAACCGCCGTTGTTGATGAGGAAGATCACTGGCTTGCAGTCGTTCCGCAGCATCGTCGACAGTTCCTGGGCGCTCTCCTGGAACGATCCGTCGCCGATGAACAGCAGGTGGCGGCGTTCCGGCGCGGCGGTGAGCGTGCCCAGCAATGCCCCGACGCTGTAACCGATTGAGCCCCAGATAACCGACGCCACGACGGTGCACTTGGGCGGCAGCTGGAAGCCGAAGATGGCATACGACGTCCCGTTATCGGTGAGAAGCACGTCGCCTGGCCGTAGGTAGCCCTGGATAGTCTCCCAGTAGGCCGCCTGGGTCAGCTTGGCGGAGCCATCAGCACGAGCTCCTGCAGGCATCGCCGGCGTGAAGTGGCGGATGGCGCGGCTGCTGACCTGCGGAACAGCGTCGGTGACGCCGAGCAGGACTTCCTTCAGCGTGACGGCCTGGTAGTTGTCCTGGCCGATGTCCACCGCATGGCCGCGGGCGTGGATCGTGCTGGCGGGCAGCGATGCGGTGAAGTCCCCGGAGGTACCGTCGATCGGCCGGTAGCCGATCGACAGCAGGCAGTCGCTGGCCTCGATGGCCTCGCGCGTCTGCGGCGCGCTGGCCTTACCGTTGTAGATGCCCGCGTAATACGGGAATGTCTCGTCAATTAGTCCCTTGGCCGGCCCGGTCACCGCGACCGGAAGCTGCAGTTTCTCGGCCAGACCCATGACTTCCGTTGCGGCACCGTACCGCTCGACGTCCTCGTCCACCAGGATCGCCGGTGACTTGGCGGGCGACAGGAGACCGGCGATGGCGGCAACGCAGGACTTCAGGCGTTCGGGGTCGCTGGGCGGCTCGGCGAGCTTCAGCGGGGCTGCTGGAACCTCGATGTCGAGGTAGGCGATGTCCGACGGCAGCTCCATGTACACGGGGAGCTTCTCCCGCCAGGCGGTGAGGATGAGCCGGTCGATCTCCATCGCCGCGTTGGACGGGGTCAGCCTGGCCTGCGCGGCGGTTACGTGACCGAATGCCCCGAGGAACCGGTCCCACGTCCCGTCGCCCGTCGTGTGGTGCATCCCCAGGCCGCGCTCGATCGACCTCAGCGGAATAGACCCGGCGATCAGGATCACCGGGACATGCTCGGCGTAAGCGCCGGCGATCCCGTTGATCGCGCCGAGGGCACCGACGGCATTCGTCACGGTCAGCGCGCCCATGCCATTGAGCCGCGCGTAGCCGTCTGCCGCGTAGGACGCGTTCAGCTCGTTGCACGTGCCGACCCACGTCAGGTAGCCGCCGTCCTTGTTCTGCTGCAGCAATTCGAGGTTGAAGTCGCCGGGAACACCGAACAGGTGCCCGAGGCCGGCCTCCTGAAGTCGGCGGAGCAGAAAATCCCCGACGGTCATCGTCCGGCTCTCGGTGCCTTGTGCTATGTGCTGCGCTTTATCGCTCGCGCGCTCAGCTAGCGATGTCATGCTGCCTCCCCCGAGACCAGGCAGCTCCGTTCCGGAGCACCTGGCGCGTGAAATCATTGCCCCCGCGCTGCCTCCTGAGCCGCAGGTCGGCGGTCAGCGGCAGCCACTTGACCGAGTTCCCGCGCCTTCACGGGCGCAAACGGGAGTTGCCCCAGCCCTCCGCAGGCGAGCGCGGACCTGCAGAGCATGCGGATGCCAGAAGGCGAGCGCAAACTGTGGTCAAAATGGCCGTAAGGAACGTTCTTTACCTACACAAACTATGGCAGGACAGGACGCTGATCAGGCCGTTAACTCGCAGCGTTGCTGCGGCCGGCATCGCCGCTCTGACGATCGTCCCGGCTGGCCACCGCGCGTCCGGACGGCCCGAGTGTCGGAAGAGCCCCCGTTACGATGCCAACGCATGAGGCTGAGTGAGCCTGGCCGTGCGCAAGCGCAGTCGTTCGACCGGGTCGCGGCGGACTACGACCGGCTCGGCGAGCTGAACGACAGGGAACACCGACTCGGCATATGGCTCGAGCAGATGCTGCCGGCAACCGGCCGCCGGGCCCTCGACCTTGGCTGCGGAACCGGGCGACACGCGGTGCTCCTCGCCGAGAGGTTCGAGCAGGTGGATGCCATCGACGTGTCGGCATCGATGATCAAGCTAGCGCAATCGCGCCGGCCGCGGCCCAACATCACCTACCGCCAGGCTGACCTGCACGGCGTCGATGGCGCCGGCCGCTACGACCTTGTCACCAGCACGCTCACGCTGCACCACGTCCCGAGCCTGGGGCGTGCGCTCAGCCACATCAGAACGCTGGTCGCGCCGGGCGGCCGCATGATCTTGGTCGACGTCTACCACGCCGCGCCGACTGCATGGCCGCGGCAACTGCTCCAGCGAATAGTCCCGCTGCGGCCCCGCCTGCACGCCCTCGCGATCCTGAGGCTCTCCGTGAACCTGTCCAAGCACGAGCCGGCGACCGCGTGGGAGATCTACCGGCTGTCGACGCGCCGCCACTGGCTGGACCACTTGGTCAGCGACCAGTTCTTCAGCCGGGACGAGCTAGAGCGCAGCTCTGCGGTCCTGTTTCCCGGCCACCGGCTCCTCGACACCCCGCGCGGCCTCGCGCTGCTCTGGGACGCACCCCCGGATCACAGCGGCCGCCGGAAGCAGGCCTGGCTGGCGCCATCGGGCGCTGAGATCAAAGTTCATTGCGAAGACGTTCACGCCGGCGGGCACGCGGGCGAACGGACGACTGGCTAACCGATATCCATTTGGGCCGAGCCGATCGGTGTTCCTAGACTCATCGGATGGCTGAGACGCAGCGGCGGCCCGTGCCTCGGGTCGACTCGGGCGAGTTGGACACCGCGCTCGCGTTCCTGAACTTCAACCGGGAGTCGGTCCTGAAGAAGACCGAAGGGCTGGACGACGAGCAGCTTCGGCGGGTGCTTGTCGACACCGGCACTAACCTGCTCGGCCTGGTCCAGCATCTGGCCCAAGCCGAGCGGAACTGGTTCGGGTATCACCTCACCGGGGCCGCGCATGTGCGCAGCCCTGGCTCGGGGATGAGGGTGCCGCGGGGGCGAACGACCGCGGAGGTGCTCGACGACTACCGGGCCGCGATCGCCGCAAGTGACGCCGCGATTCGCGCCATCGGGGACCCGGAGGCTCACCTCGCCCGGCTGGTCGACGGCAAGCACATGACCATGCGCTGGCTAATCGCGCACATGACCTCTGAGACCGCCCGGCACGCCGGGCACGCCGACATCCTCCGCGAGCAGATTGACGGCACGACCGGGCGCTAGCCGCCGATGGGCCCGACGCATCTGGGCTGATGCTTGGTCGGTGCCCGATGGGATGGGAAGGGCTCCCCTTGACCTGACGACTCCGGCTGCGCAGCATGGGTGCGGAACTGGCTGGTCGGTAGCGGCGGTGAGGGTCGTAATGATGGGCGTGCTGAGCGCTGATCGCAGCCCGCTCAGGATGGCGGCGCCGACGAGGCGGAGCGCTATGGCGGCGCTGCTGGTAGCGCTGGCGGCGGGATTGTGCGTGCCGCTGGCGGGAGCGGGCGTGTCATGGGCTGCCGCAGCTGGGCAGGCCGCGCCCGGCGGGAGCGCCGCGGCGGCCGTGGGGATCCACTGGGGCCGGGCCGAGCCGGTGCCAGGGCTGGGCGCGCTGAACAAGGGTTACGAGGCCAGCGTCAGCGCGCTGTCGTGCTGGGCGGCGGGTGACTGCGCGGCGGGTGGGTCCTATGCCGACGTGCATGGCCATGTGCAGGCGTTCGTGGCGCTGGAACACAAGGGCCGGTGGGGCGCGGCGATCGAGGTGCCGGGCACCGCGGCGCTGAACAAGGGCGGGAACGCCCAGGTTAGCAACATGTCGTGCGCGCGGACCGGCGCGTGCGCGGCCGTGGGGACCTACACCGGCAAGGCCGGGAATCAGCAGTGGTTCACCGCGGGCGAGCGCAGCGGCCGGTGGGCGAAGGCGGCGCCGGTTCCCGACGCGGCGCTGAACGAAGCCGCGATCAGCACGGTGTGGTGCGCGCCGGGGGGCTTGTGCGCGGCGGGCGGGTCATTTGACAACCTCAGCAACAGCGACGGCGCGTGGGTGATGACCGAAACGCACGGCCGCTGGCACCCGGCAGTGGAGGTGCCCGGCCTGTCGGCGCTGGCCGTGCCGGGCGGGACCGACGCTGTCACTGCCCTGTCATGCACGTCGGCGGGCAACTGCGCCGCCGGCGGCAGCTACGTCTTCACCACCACCGCCCCCGTCAGCACCCCGCCGTACTACGCATCCTCGACGGGGTATTCGGTTTTCGTGGTGACCGAGACCGGCGGCAGGTGGGGTACTGCCGAGCAGGTGCCCGGCATCATGGCCATCAACCTGGGCTGGAACGCCAATCTCAGCCTGCTGTCCTGCCCGTCAGCAGGCAACTGCGCCGCCGCCGGCGGCTACCTGCCCCAACCCGTCGGGCCCGATCCGCCGGTCTATTGCGATCCCGCGGATCCCACCTGCCCGCAGGTATTCACCGTCAGCGAACAACACGGCACCTGGAAGAGCGCCCTGGGCACCGGGCTCAACTTTCTCAACTCGCTGACGTGCGTGCAGGCCGGTGACTGCGTACTAGGCGGGGAGTTCAACACCAACAGCAGCTACCCGAGCGTCGTCACCGAGACGAACGGCACCTGGGGCAAAATGCTGGAGCTCAGCGGCGTGGGCGGGAACAACTGCGACTGCTGGACCGCCACGGTTGATTCGGTGTCGTGCTCATCGGCCGGCTACTGCGCTGCCGGCGGCCTCAGCGGCCTCTCCAGCGCGTTCGTGGCTACCGAGCAGCGGGGGATTTGGGGCAAGGGAGTAACACCGGGAGGCGTACCAGCCGAGTACGGCGGCTTCAGCCTGGGGCCGGCGCAGGTCAGCGCGGTGGCGTGCCCGCCCGGAATCGACCTCTGCGTCGCCGGCGGCTACTACGAGGGCCCTAAGGGCGGCCGGCGGGCCTTCCTGGTCAGCCAGAGCAGATGACCGGCAGGCGTCGTTCGGCCGGGAAGCCAAGTGGTGGCGAGATCCTCGCTGAATCCGAGGCGCCAAGCGGACCGGCGCCCGCGGTCAGATGGGACACGTGCATCAGCGCGTTTTCCCTGGTGGGCGCAACTGGGTGCGAACCAGTGACCCCTCGCTTGTAAGGAACGAGCGCGTGCTCGAAAGTCGCCGTCTTGACCTGGCGGCGAGCTGTCCACCTGGGTTGACGACACACCGCTGGTGACCGTGGCGTACCGGCGCCGCCCGCTGTTAATGGCACGCCAATTGCACGGCGATCTTGACCGTCACCATTGCTGTCACCCACGGGCGCCGGTTGTTCCTCTCGTCGCCAAGCGAGTGCACGCAAGTAGCCGTACCATGACGCCGCCCAGCAGCAGGAACCCCGCGCAGACGGGTAGCTCGCTCCAGCTCAAGATCGCCGGACCGGTGTACGGTATGGGCGGAACATTCTGGGCCTGGAAAACCAGTGTCATCAGCATGAGGCCTGTCGTCCAGGCCGTCACCCACGCGACCGATCGCAGCCGTTGGCCTCGTGCGAACCAGCGGAGCGCATGCAAGCCGATCAGCAACAGCGGGATCGTCAGCCCAATCCACAGCAGCAGGGCCAGAGATCCGGTCAGGAAGATCACCCCAGGCCACGGCCCGCCTATCCACTCCGGTGGGGCGCCGTACTCGTCGGGGCCGGTCACTGGCTGTGCTGACAGGAAAAACAAGTAAGCGGCGCCTGCTGCTCCTATGCAGACCCATACGGCCGAAAGAGTCTGTTGGATGCTGACGAGCCGTAGCGCTCTTGGCCAGGACCGCAACCTTCGGACCACGTGGCAAGGCTACGTCTGCTACCAGTTCTCTTACCAGTCTGGCTCTGTCCCCGCCCAGCTGCCCCACCCGGCGACTCTCGGCCGGGTTCAGTCGAGGGTGGCCCATCGGGCCATCGCCGTAGGCGACGCATCGCGCCCTCGACGGGTTCTGGCCGACGCCGGGCAATCGGGAAGCGGGGAATGGGCCCACCTGAGCTGGGCAGCTAGTCGTCTTGGCGCGCCCGCGCGTGCGGGGCCCCAAGCCAGAGCGCGGCGCGGGCGGCACCGGGCGGCGCCTGTGGGCGCCGCCTTGATGGCTGCGTGGGCCAGGACACTGACTCGCTGATCTTTACTGGCTCACGCGGCGGGGCGCTGCCGCGTAAGCAACTTCCGTGGTGCGGTGAGGTGGTGTGAGGTCGTCTCTGCGATCGGTGTTCCGGGTCTGCACTTTCATGATCTTCGTCATACCGGGAACTCGCTCGCGGCGGCGGCCCGGACGCGGGCTAATGGCACGTCAATGGCACGCCGTGGTATCTGCGTGATCATCATCAAAGCGTTTGTGCTGGTGGGCGCAACTGGGTTCGAACCAGTGACCCCTCGCTTGTAAGGCGAGTGCTCT
>JASHUE010000726.1:0-3023 GCA_030040195.1 Streptosporangiaceae bacterium
TCGCTGGCGAAGAGCGCGGCGATGGCCGGGACTGGATCCTGCGCTGGCACCCGATTTCCTCCTGCCTGTCCTTCTACTATGCCTGGCCGGGGGCGCAGGTTGCAGCCGTGGCGCTATCCGCGCCAAGTGTTCACCTTGGCGTGAAGTAGATGATGCCGACGCCGATGAGCACAACGCCCGCCCCGATCAGGTCGTAACGGTCGGGCCGGAAGCCGTCGACGCCCCAGCCCCACAGCAGCGAGGCCACGACGAAGACACCGCCGTACGCGGCATAGATCCGGCCAAAGTCGGAGCTGTGCTGGAGGGTGGGAATGACCCCGTAGCAAACAAGCACGATGGCGCCGGCCACACCGACCCAGATCGGCGCTCCCTCGCGGAGCCAGCGCCAGATCAGGTAGCCGCCGCCGATTTCGGCGAGTCCGGCGGCGACAAACAGTCCGATCGCGCGCAGAGTATTCATGTCGGTGATTCTCGCGCCAGCGCGCCGACTGCGACGAACACCGGGCAATCACCCACGAGCAGGCGCGAGCTGATCGATGAGCGCGAGCCGGGGGACCACGGTGCCCGGCGGCAGCAGCGTGCCAGGGCTCGTGACCGCGTTTGCGCCGATCCGGCAGCGGTCGCCGACCACCGCGCCGAACTTGACCAGCCCCGTCGGCACCGCCTCGCCGGCCACGAGGGCGAAGATTGCTTTGTCCTCGCGCTCGTTGAAGTGATTGGCCAGCACGGCGCCGGCCTCCAGGTTGACGTCCTCGCCGACGATGGAGTCGCCGACGTAATTGCGGTGCGCGGCGGCCGACCTGGCATAGATCAGCGAGGCCTTGATCTCCGAGTGCGGCCTGATCGTCACTTCCTCATCGATCCAGACCCCGGCACGCAAGACGGCGCCGGGTCCGACGCGGCAACCGGGCCCGATGATGGCCGGGCCACTGATCTCAGCGGAGTCGGCAACCGCGGCTGTCCGGTGAACTGCGATCTGCGGGCCGGCCAGCCGGAAGTCCTCTCCGAGCCCGGACAGCGCGAGCCGTACCAGGCGGTCGATCTGCCCGATGGCCTGCCACGCGACACCGTCGGCAAGGTCGGCGCGGAAGCGATGGGTGCCGGTGACGTAGCGTCCGAGTTGGGTCTTCGACATGCGGCGCCACTCTAGTTCCGGCGGATCAGGGATCCGGGTTCAGTCGAGCCCGGCGGCCAGGTGGCGGGCCAGGAACGCGACCGCCTTCGGGACCGCGTCGGCCCGGTTCACGCGTTTGGCCAGGCCGTGGCCTTCGTCTTCGTAGACGAGCAGTTCGCACTCGCGCCCGCGCTCGGTCATCGCGGCATGAATCTGCCGGGCCTCGCTGAGCGGCACCCGCGGGTCATTCGCCCCGTGGATGATGAACAGCGGCGCGCGGATGTCGTCGATCCTGGTCAGCGGCGAGACCGATTGCAGGAACTCGCGGTCGTCGGCCAGCGTGCCGTACTCGCGCTCGCGGTAGGCCCTGCGGTAGGCGGAGGTGTTCTCCAGGAACGTGACTAGCGAGGCGATGCCGACGATGTCCACTCCGGCGGCCCACAGCTCGGGCTGGAATGCCAGCCCGGCCAGCACCATGTAGCCGCCGTAGGAGCCGCCCCACAAGGCGGCACGGGACTGATCAAGGCCGAGCTTGGGCAGGTAGTCGTGCAGCGCCGCGAGGTCGGCGACCGAGCGGAGGCGTCCGTGCTTGTCATCGGCCGAGAGCCACCGCTTGCCATACCCGGCGGACCCCCGGACGTTCGGGACGAGGACGGTATGACCCGCAGCCGCCAGCACCTGAACGTAGGTGTTGAAGCCCTGCTTGGCCTGCGCTTCCGGTCCGCCGTGTACCACCAGCACGGCGGAGGAGGCCAGGTCGGGGGCCGCGGCCTGAGCCTGCGGGTTCCTGTACACCAGGCAGGGCACGGTCTCCCCGTCCGGGGCAGGGACCTGGTGCTCCTGCGGGACGGCCGGGCTGTCCCCGCCGAATGCGCGGGCCGAGCCGGTGAGCTGGCGAACCTGGCCCGGCTCCACCTTCACCACGAGCACGTCGCCCGGCATCTGAGCGCTGGTGACCGACATCGCGACGGTAGCGGAGTCCGATGCCCAGCGTGGCGGCGGAACGCGGTCGGTCACGCTGCCCACCGCGGGCAACGGCAGATCACGGAGGTGCGCGCCGGTAGTCGCGTCGTGCAGGGCCAGCACGGAGGCGCCGTTGTCGTTGTGCTCGACCAGCAGGAGCCGGCCGTCAGGGCAGAGCCAGCCGCTGAGCTCCGCGCCCTCGCGGGTCACGATCCAGGCCAGCTGGCCACTGGCCACCTCGTACCTGGCTATGCCGGTGAACTCCCGCCCGTAGTTGGAGGTGAAGTACAGAGCGGAGCTATCCGGGGTCCAGAACGGCGAGCCATTCCAGGCCGGCGCGTCCGCCGGCGTGACTTCGGCGAGCCGCTCCTGGCCCTCGGGCGCGGCCAGGTCGACGATGGCCAGGTGCGCCGAGGCGGCGGTGACCTTCGACGCCACGGTTAGCGCGAGCCACCGGCCGTCCGGCGATATCGCTGCCTCGCCGAACATGGCGTCGGCGAGATGCAGTTCCCGCTCTGATCCGTCCGCGAGGCGGCGGATGACAGGATCGAAGTCGACCCCGTTCCGCCTGTTAACGAAATAGCAAACGAGGCCAGGCCGGACGTCAGCGAGTACGTGCATGTAACGCGGATCACGGACCATGGACTCCAGGTCAGCAAGGGCCGCCGGCCGGCCTCCAGGGACCGGCAGCCGCAACAGCGACAGCTGGTGCAGCTCATTGCCGCCCTCGTCGTGCGAGACGATCAACCCGCGCTCGCCGGGCAGATAGCGACCGCTGCACGCTCCGGGCAGCGCGGTCAGCGCCCTGCAGGTACCGTCGGGCCAGATCTCCGTGATCTGGGTAGACCCGGAGTCGTCGCTCCCGGCCAGGACCCGCCCCTCATCGTCGAGGTCAAATGCCTGGTAAAGACGGACGTTGAGGAGCTGAGCCAGATCGAGAGCCATA
>JASHUE010000727.1:0-3469 GCA_030040195.1 Streptosporangiaceae bacterium
ACGGCCTCATTGGTGCCGCAAACGCGCTGGCCGACCGGATCGAGTCCGCAGGGCTGACGGCGGTGCGGCCAACTGACCTGATTTTCCGGCTGGCGGCCGATCCTGGCCCGCCCTCCGGCTCTTCGCGGCCAGCGGCGGCGCCGGCAACCGAGGCCTGAGTACCTCCGGCTAGCCCTGGCAGCCTCCCGTGGACACGGGCGTCGTGTCCTGCTCGCCCGCACGGACATCGCTGGCCACCTGCGCGGCGGTCAGGGCGTACCCGACGTCGGGCTCGGCGGTCGACGCAGCGAACACCACGCCGTAGACCTTGCCGTCCGGCGCCATCAGCGGGCCACCGGAGTTACCCGGTTGCACCAGCGCCTTGAGCGGGTAGATCTGCCGCGTCACGATCGCCGACTGATAGATGTCGGGACCTTCGGCGTTAATGCTCTGACCGATCCGGGCAGGGCGCATCGTGAGCGGGTGATCGAGCGGGTAGCCGGCCACGATCGCGTTCGCTTCGTACGGTGCTGGCCCGGCGAACTGCAGCGCGGGCGCTTGCAGGCCGGGCACGTCCAGCACGGCGATGTCCGTGCGCGGGTCATAGAACACAACGGTCGCGCTGTACTCCTGGCCGGTCCCGGTGTATACCTCAGGACCAGCTGTCACGCCCGCAACGACGTGCGCGTTGGTGAGCACGTGATCGGGCGAGATGACGAACCCCGACCCTTCGATCCTGAGCTGGCAGGAAGGGGCGACGCCCTGAATCTTGACCACGCTGCGCTCGATGTAGGCACGGGCGCTGGAGTACAGGACATCCCGGTTCGGGGCGGGCAGGTCCACGCTGTTCTCGGCGCCGAGGGCGCTGAAGACCGGCGAGTAGAGCCCGTCCCCGCTGATCAGGCCACGCAGCGGCGGGAACAGCGTCAGGTTGACAACGGCCCGCGGCATCAGGCGGTCCACCGTGCGCAGCACCACCGAGTTGTTGACCTGCCGATACACCGAGGGGAACCGAGCACCGGCCACGATCGAGCCAAGCAGCCAGGCGACCAGCAAGACCGAGATCACGTTGACGATTGCGCCGCCGACGGAGTCCAGGAAGGTGGCAGGCCCGCCGGTCACCTTCGAGCGCACCGCGACCCCGATGCCCGAGGCCAGCAGCATGCCGAGAACCGCCGACATGAAGACCACTGCGATCGCGACTATTGCCTGCGTGCTCGCCGTGTGAGCGATCGCGCGGGAAATGCCAGGCGCGATTAGCGCGCCGCCGGCGGCGCCGCCAATGAAACCAGCGAGGCTGAGGATGCCGATGATGAAGCCCTGTCGATAGCCCGCCACCGCGAACGCGGCGATAAGTACGAGCAGGATGAGGTCGAGCAAGTCGCCGGGCACGTCATCAACCTATAGGCCAGCCGGCGCTGGCGGCGCATCTCGACTCGGGCATGTTAAGCACCTGTAACCGGCCAGCCGGCAGGCAGGTCACTGGCGGGCAGTTGCGTCACGTGCGCACCATCCCACGGCCGTTCCCAGCGGCCCAGCGCCAGCACCCGGTCAAGCAACAGCGCGGTGAACCCCCAGACCAGCAGGCCGCCCGTCCGGAACGCCGGGCCGGTACGGCCGTCCGGATACTCGATCATCAGGCGGTTTGCCGGATCGGCCAGGTCGGCCACCGGAATGCGGCTCACCGACTCGATCTCGGCCAGGTCACCGGGTGCCACCGGACCGGGCGTGTGCCACCAGCCGATGACCGGGGTGACGCGGTAGTCGCTTCGCCAGATGTAGAGCTCCGGCATCACCGCGACCACATGCACGGCGCTCGGGTCGATCCCCGTTTCTTCGGCCGCCTCCCGTAGGGCCGCCCGTGTCGGACCGCCATCTGCGGCATCGATCGCACCGCCAGGGAACGCGGGCTGTCCTGGGTGCTGTCGCAACGCCGCGCTGCGGCGCACCAGCAGCAGGTCCGGCCCGGTCTCGCCGGTGTCGCCGAAGAGAATCAGCACGGCCGCGGGCCGACCGCCCTGACCAGGAGGACGCAACGGGGGCGGCACCTGCATGTCCTCGGCGGCGGCGGCCAGCCGCGCGAGCCAGCCGGGAACCACCCCGTTACCTGAATCTGCCGTCAAGAGAATGGGCCCGTCTTGACCAGCTTGAAGGCAACGGCCGGATCGGTCGGACCCTCGCCGAACGACGGGCAAAGACGACCGACGCCGCACGCGCCGCACGCGGGCCTGCGTGCCTGGCAAACGCGGCGGCCGTGCCAGATGAGGCGGTGCGAGAGCATGGTCCACTCCGACTTCGGGAACAGCGCACCGACGTCCTGCTCGACCTTGTCTGGATCGTGGTTCGCGGTCCACCCGAACCGCCGAGCCAGCCGGCCGAAATGGGTGTCCACGGTGATGCCGGGAACGCCGAATGCGTTGCCAAGGACCACGTTCGCGGTCTTGCGGCCAACGCCCGGCAGCGTGACCAGGTCAGCGAGTCGGCCGGGCACCTCGCCGCCGAATCGATCGCAGAGTGCCTGCCCGAGTCCAATCAGGCTGGTGGTCTTCGCGCGGAAGAAGCCGGTCGGCTGGATGATCTTCTCAACTTCGGACCGGTCAGCGGCAGCGTAGTCAGCCGCCGTCGGGTACTTGGCGAACAGTATCGGCGTCACGATGTTGACGCCCTTGTCGGTTGTCTGGGCGCTGAGGATCGTGGCGACCAGCAACTCGAGCGCGGTCGTGAAGTTCAACTCGGTGTGCGCGTCGGGATACAGCTCGGCCAGCACCCGGTTGATCTTGCGGGCTTGTCGCACCAGGGCAGTCGGCGGCTTGGCGACCGGGGCAGCCTTGGCTCGCGCGCTCGCTGCGCGCGCCTTCGGCGCGGGCTTCGCCTTCGGCCCGGGCTTCGCCTTCGGCCCGGGCTTCGCCTTCGGCATGACCTGAGGCTTTGGCTTGGCCTTGTCCGGCGACTTCTTCGGCGTGACCGCGGACCCCTTCGCCCTGGCCGAGGGCGACTTGGCCTTATCAGGCGGCGCTAGCTCAGACTGCGTGGTAACGGAGGGCACGGCACAAGCCTATGCGCGGTCGGCCCGGCTGCTCCCGTTTCCGCTGACGGGCCGACATGGCCTGGAAACGGACAGATAATCACAAACGAGGCGCGTCTCATACCACTGTGGCCGAGCGGGCGGCGCGCCGCCGGGCGGCTCTACCTGCTCGGGCGGTTAGCTACAGGGGATACCCTGGCACCAGCCTGGGTCCGTCGGCCTGCGGTTGTGGCGGGCCAGTGCCGAGCCTGGGCTGGTCTTGGGCTCGCAACGAGCGCTGCCATGCAGCTCCAGTCGTTGAAGGACTCCCTCTGCGATGATCGACGCAGTGCGCGCCGGAAGCAGGCGCAGGCTCGGCGGCACGCCCCGCCCCGCGGGCGAGGAGGCCAGGCTGGCCGGCCGGCTGGCGGCGCTGCGGCGGAACTGGCTCGCAGCCATGCTCATCGCGGCCGGCGTGGTGCTGCG
>JASHUE010000728.1:0-3085 GCA_030040195.1 Streptosporangiaceae bacterium
TGTCCTCGGCCTGCTCGACGACTACGTGACCCGGTCCGGATACGTGATCACGCCCGTGGTCGCCTGGGTCGGCGCCCAGCGCCACAATCTTGCCGGGCCCGCCGGCGAAGTCACGCACGTGTACCAGGTCCGGCTTGCCGACCTCGACGTCGACCCCGAGTTCGTGCACATCCCGGAGTCCAGCCGGCCGGTGATCAGGCTCCCGTTGTTCGGGCGCTACGTGCACGCTCCGACTGCGGCGATCATCTACCAGTTCTGCCAGGTGGCGCTGCACGGCAACAGCGTCAGGGTCGCGCACTACGACGCGCCGGTATTCGCCTGGCGGTAGTACCGCGCCGGCGCCCTGGCCGAGAATGACGGGGTGACCTCTGCCGCCGGGCCGACCCAGACCGAGCCAGCGCAGGCTGGGCCGGCCGACTCTCCGCGCAAGCGCGAGCTGCTCGAGGCTGCCTACGCCTACGCCCTGGCCAACGGACTGGCCGACCTGTCGCTGCGTCCGCTGGCGAAGGCCATCGGCTCCAGCCCGCGCGTGCTGCTCTTCCTGTTTGGCTCGAAGGACGGCCTGACGCGGGCGCTGCTTGGCCGGGCCCGTCAGGACGAACTCGCGGCCCTGGCGGTCCTGCGCGGGCGGCTCGACCACGCCACTCTGGCCGACACTGGCCGGGAGGTCTGGGCCTGGCTGGTCGCGCCCGCGCATCGTGCGCTGCTGTCGCTCTGGCTCGAAGGCTACGCGCGCTCGCTGCTTGGCGAGCCAGGGCCCTGGGAGCGGTTCGCCGCCGAGACCGTCGATGACTGGCTCGCGTTGCTCGCTGCCTGCCAGCCTGCCGCCCGGCGACGCACCGGAGCCGGCGAGGCGGAGCGCACGCTGCTGCTGGCCGTGCTGCGCGGAGCGCTCCTGGACCTGCTGGCCACCGGGGACGCGCATCGCGTCACCAGGGCCGTGGAGCGCTTCCTCGACACCCTCGCGGCCTGAGCGACCGACTGGCGATCTTCGCCACCTGCGGCTAGCCTGTCATCTACTGAAACGACTGTGTCAGTGGCGGTGGAGGCCGGGATGAGCGACCAGAGCTTGGTCATCAGGGAGGCCAGCGCCCCCGGTGACCTCGGGTGGATGATCATGGCGCATGGCGAGACCTATGCGCGCGAGTACGCCTGGGACACGACGTTCGAAGCGCTCGTGGCCCGGATTCTCGCCGACTATGCCAACACCGAGGATCGCGACCGGGCACGGGCGTGGATCGCCGAGATCGAGGGCCGCCGGGCGGGCTGCGTGATGTGCTGCGCCGAAGACGAAACCACCGCCGAACTGCACACGCTGCTGGTGGAGCCCTGGGCGCGCGGTCACCGGCTGGGCGGAAGGCTAGTCGACCAGTGCCTCGAGTTCGCGCGCAAGGCTGGCTACACGCTGATGCGGCTGTGGACAAACGACCCGCTGGCCGCGGCCCGGCGCGTCTACCTGTCCCGCGGGTTCGCTCTGGTCGGGCAGGAGCCGCACCATAGCTTCGGCCACGACATGGTCGGCCAGTACTACGAGCTGGACCTGCGGTAGGCCGGACAACGCGCCGCGGGCGGAACGGAGCCTGCCGGGGCGCGCCCCGTTCCCCTATGTTGGCGAGCTATGAACGATGCCGAGTTCCGGGACGTGCTGGCCGCGGTCCGGCGGTTTGTCCGCACTGAGGTTGTCCCGCGCGAGCAGGAGATCGAGGAGTCCGACGCGATCCCGCCCGACATCCGGCAGGCCGCGGCGGACATGGGGCTGTTCGGCTACTGCCTGCCCGAGGAGTATGGCGGGCTCGGCGCGACGCTCAGCGAGGATGTCCGGCTAGCGTTCGAGTTCGGCTACACCACGCCCGCGTTCAGGTCCATGTTCGGCACCAACAACGGGATCGCCGGGCAGGTCCTGGTCAGCTCCGGCACAGCCGAGCAGAAGCAGCTCTGGCTGCCCCGGCTGGCTCAGGGTGCCGTCTCCTGTTTCGCGCTGACCGAGGCCGAGGCCGGCTCTGATCCCTCTGGGCTGACCACCAGGGCCGAGCGCGACGGCGATGGCTACGTCCTCACCGGCACCAAGCGGTTCATCACCAATGCGCCCCTGGCCGACCTGTTCGTCGTGTTCGCGCGTACCGGCGACGAGCCCCGCGGCACCAAGGGCATCTCGGTCTTCCTGGTCGACGCCTCGAGTGGGAGAGTCAGCGTCGGGCCGAAGGATCGCAAGATGGGCCAGGCGGGCGCGTGGACGGCGGAGGTGGTCTTCGACCACGTGGCGGTCCCGGAGTCCGGCCTGATCGGCGGCTTGGAGGGCGCGGGGTTCGCTGAGGCGATGAAGTCCCTGGTGCGCGGGCGCGTGCATATCGCCGCGGTATGCGTCGGCATGGCCGAGCGGCTGCTCGCGGAGTCGGTCGCGCACGCCAGGTCAAGCAGGCAGGGCGGCCGCCCGATCGGGGAGTTTCAGCTCGTGCAGTCGATGCTCGCGGAGATCCAGACCGGCGCGTACGCGGGTCGGGCGATGGTGATCGAAGCGGCCAGGGCCTACGACGCGGGCGCGGACCGCAGGATCGGGCCGTCGGCGGCCAAGCTGTTCTGCTCGGAGATGGTCGGCCACGCCGCTGACCTGGCCGTCCAGATCCACGGCGGCCTCGGCTACATGCGCGGCGTGCCGGTGGAGCGGATGTACAGGGACGCCCGCCTGTTCCGCATCTACGAGGGGACCAGCGAGATCCAGAAGCTGATCATCGGAAGGGCGCTGGTCAGGGACGGCGGGTAGCCGCGGCGGTAGATCGGCCTATCGCCGGGGAACAGGATGTCAGGACGGCAATCCGGCCCACCCATCGAGGACGCAAAGAGTAATCAGCTGTGACCGTGCACATACGCGTCACGAGCCCGCACCATGCCACCAGCACGCTCGTCGGCGACCTAGCCGGCACGGACGGCGTAGCCAACGTCGTGGTCCTCAGGGACACCCGGCAGCCGGCCGGTGACGCAGTTCAGTTCGACGTACTCCCGTCGGCGGCCAACGCCGTGCTGCGGAGGCTGCGCGACCTCGGCCTCGACCGGTACGCGCCGATCGCGGTCGATCCGGTCGACGCGG
>JASHUE010000076.1:0-12518 GCA_030040195.1 Streptosporangiaceae bacterium
GGGCGGATCGCTGGCGGGAGTGACGGCCGTGCCCATGATGCTCGGCGGGCACTGGAAGCACGCGCTCGCGGCTGACCTGCTCCTCAAGCCGGTTCTCGTGGAACTCGGGGCCACCTGCCCGACGGCCGGGCTGTTCCTGCTCGAGACGGAGTTCGCCGACGGCGCCGTCCTTGACGCCTGGCTCGAGCGGGCCCGCATTCAGGTTGCCGCGACGACATCGGCCAACGCCACGGCCGATCGTTCCGGTCACGCGTAACGGCATCCGGCCGCAGCCTCCGCGCGCAAGAATGGGTCTGGCCGGGACGCTGACATCGCAAGGACCGGCGCGAATTGCCGCGCCATGCGACATTCGCAAATCGCCGTTACCGGCTGCTGATCTTTCCCGTCAAGGTAGGTAATATTGGAGCCGGACCAACGGCGATCGGATTGGCCCCGGTTGCCTGCATCAGTCGGCACGCGACCGTGACCCCGCGCACTTCGACGAGGGTCGGGAGGCGAACTCACATTGCTGCAGAAGACGATCGGCATTATCGTGGCGATCCTGATCGTCGTGTGGATAGTCTCCAACCCTGCCTCCGCAGGTAACACTGTCCACAGCTGGATCGACGGCATTCTCACCTTCTTCCATCACATGGCATAGCAGGTCCGCCTCACCGCATCGCGGCAGGTTCGGGCGGGGCCGGCGACCGGCCGGCCGCTCGGCGTACCGCTAACCGTCTCGGCCTACCTCCACCGGATCGAGGGTGCTAGTAGCGAGGCCGATTCCGCCGGTCCCCTTCCGGGCATGCGTCCAGAGGCAAACTCGGCCGCGAGGGACGCGCAAGGCGAGATCGCTGCCGCCGCTCCGGTGTCCGAAGGTGAGGTTCGGACTGTCGATGGGTAAAGAACCCGCGGGGGCAGGTCGCTACCGACCACGTTGCGGGCACGGGGACCTAACGCCCACGCGAGTTTCCGGCGTCGACTCCAGGGCTCAGACCGAGAAGAGGTATCGCGGTGCCGACAGCAAGCGGCGGGCTGGCAAAGGCACCAGACCCGATCAGTGAGTTCTTCGCGGTGCTCGCCGAGTCGGGGCACCTGGCGACATTCGAGGGCCAGTCGGCGACGCTACGGTTCGAGGTGGTCGACGGCGATCGCGTCGAGCGCTGGCGTCTGATCGTCTCCAACGGAGATGTCAGCGTGACGATGGAAGACGGCGCGGCCGACGCGGTCTGCCGGGCCGACCGGCCGTACTTCGAGGCAATGATGACGGGCCGGCTCAACGCCCAGGCCGCCGTGCTGCGGGGGCTCCTCGTCTGCGAGGGCAGCATGGCCGCCTGCATCATGTTCCAGCGCTGCCTGCCTGGCCCGCCCGGCTCCACGGGCCGGGTCGCACCCATCAGCGGCGCGACGGTGATGAGTCAGCGGAGGCCAGAATGAGCGACGAGCTGGTTCAGATTCTCGAGGGCAACACCTTCGTCGTCAGCGACGACCGGGGTGATATCGAAGCCTCGCTGACCGATCCAACGGGCCTGTTTTCCTTTGATACCCGGTTCCTGTCTCGCTGGGTGCTCACGATCAACGGGCAGCGGCTGACGCCGCTGTCCACCGACGACCTGCAGTACTTCGAGACCAGGTTCTTCCTCGTGCCCGGCACCGGCACTGTCTACGTCGATTCCAAGCTGTCCGTGATCCGCCAGCGCGAGGTGGCCGACGGATTCCAGGAGCAGCTTCGCGTCTTCAATCACCAGAACGAGCCACTGAACCTCCAGATCCGAATCGAGGCCGCCAGCGACTTCGCCGATCTCTTCGAGGTGAAGGACGCCCTCAAGAAGAAGGGCCACTACCAGGCGCGCGTGGTCGACGGCAGCCTTGTACTCGGGTACCAGCGCGAGACCTATGCGCGCGAGACCCGCATCTCGTCGACGGCAGACGCCGTCATCGACGAGAACGGGCTGTCCTTCGGCATTACCGTGCCGGCCCACGGCGAATGGCGGACCGACCTCGACGTCGTGGTGATGGCCAGCGCCCCCGACGGGTCCGCGCCCTCCCCCATCGCCAGACGACTCGGGGTTCGCCGGGACATGGCCCGCGGGCTCGAGAAGTGGATCGGCCGGGCACCCCGGCTCGAGTGCGACTGGAAGCCGCTGGAGTCGATCTACCGGCGCTGCCTGACCGACCTGGCGGCACTCCGGTTTTCCACGCTGACCATGCCAGGCCGGTCGCTGCCGGCCGCGGGGCTGCCGTGGTTTATGACGATGTTCGGCCGCGACAGCATCTTCACCAGCTTGCAGACGCTGCCGTTTACCCCGGAACTCGCCGCGACAACCCTGCTGGCGCTGGCCGAGCGGCAGGGCACCCGTATCGACGACTTCCGCGATGAGGATCCGGGCCGCATCCTGCACGAGATGCGCTACGGCGAGCTGACCGCGTTCGAGGAGCGACCGCATTCGCCTTACTACGGCACCGCAGATGCGACACCGCTGTATGTCGTGCTCCTTGACGAGTACGAGCGATGGACCGGGGACGCGAAGCTGGTCAGGGACCTTGAACACGCCGCCAGGGCCGCGCTCAACTGGATCGATGAGTACGCCGACCTGCAGGGCAACGGATACGTGTCCTACCAGCGCCGGAATGAGAAAACAGGGCTGGAGAACCAGTGCTGGAAGGACTCCTGGGACTCGATCTCCTACCGCAACGGCGACCTGCCCGGCTTCCCGAGGGCGACCTGCGAGCTACAGGGCTACGCCTACGACGCCAAGATCAGGGGCGCGCGGCTGGCGCGGCAGGTTTGGAAGGATCCGGCGCTCGCGGACCGGCTGGAGAAGGAGGCTGCCGACCTGAAGCGCAGGTTCAACCGCGACTTTTGGGTCGAGGACGGCGAGTACTTCGCGGTCGCCCTCGACATCGACGGGCAGCAGGTGGACTCGCTCACCTCGAACAACGGGCACCTGCTGTGGAGCGGCATCGTCGACAAGACCAAGGCCCGCGCGCTCATGCGGCACCTACTCGGCCCACGACTATTCTCTGGCTGGGGGGTACGCACCCTCGCCGAGGGCGAGGCTCGCTACAACCCCATCGGCTATCACGTGGGCACCGTGTGGCCGTTCGACAACTCCTTCATCGCCTGGGGCCTGCGCCGCTACGGGTACAAGGAGGAAGCGGCGCGCCTCGTCGCCGGCATCCTGGAGGCCGCGGAGATCTTCAATGGCCGGCTGCCGGAAGCGTTCGGCGGCTACGAGAGGACCTCGACGATGTACCCGGTCCGCTACCCGACTGCCTGCAGCCCGCAAGCCTGGTCGACAGGCGCGCCGCTGCTCCTGCTGCGAGTGGCCCTGGGCCTCGAGCCGCACGGCGACAACCTCATCGTCGACCCGGCCCTGCCGAAGTGGCTCGGCAACCTCGAGCTACTGGACGTGCCTGGTCGCTGGAAGCGGATCGACGCCTTCGGGCGCGGCCGGGTCGACACCGACCGGCACCCGCACCGCTGACCGGCTGAGCACCGGGCGACCGCCCGCGTCGGAAGAGAAAGGCCCCGATTCTGGCCCGGATGGGGCCATGAGAGCGTAGAGACATGACCGAGCGCAAGCCGCTGGGGATGAGCTTCACCTCATGGATTGACCAGCAGATCGAGGAGGCGGCAGAGCGAGGCGCCTTCGACGATCTGCCAGGGGCCGGCAAACCGATTCCGAACCGGGGCGACGAGGATGCGGCGCAGGCCTGGATCAGAGAGCACGTGCGCAAGGATGGCATCCCGGCGGAGGACCTGCTGCCGACTCCGCTGAAGCTCCGCAAGGAGTCGGCCCGCCTCAGCGAGACCGTGCAGAGCCTGCCGTCCGAGACGATGGTCCGGCAGGCGGTGACCGACCTCAACGAGCGGATCATGCAATGGCGGCGGCTCCCGATTGGGCCGCCGATCTTCGTGCCGCTGGTCGACGAAGACACCATGGTCAGCCGGTGGCGCGAGGGACAGGCACCATCGGCGCGAGCCGCGGCACCGGCCGATGAGCAGCCCGCCAGCCGCCCGGCTACGGTCTCCTGGTGGCGTCGCCGCGGCCGCGGGCGGCGCTAGGGACCCGTGAGCCGCGGCGCCTCCTCGTTCCCCGCATGAATTATCTGCTCAGCCGGGCGATGCGGCCTCGACCGCGTCCCGTACGGCGTCCACCAGGCCCTCCATCGGGAACTTGCCGTCGATGCGGCGGCCGTTCACGTAGAACTTCGGCGTCTGGTTGACCCCGTTCCTGATGCCCTCGCTGATGTCGTTGGAGATCTTCTCGGCGTAAACATTGCCGACGACCTCGTTGCGGAACCGGGCCACGTCCAGTCCCAGCCGATCTGCGTACCTGAGCAGGGAGTCCAGGTCGAGATCGGACGAGTCCTGCAGCAGCAGCTCGTACATGTCCCAGAACTTCCCCTGCGCGGCCGCGGCCTCGGCCGCCTCGGCGGCCTGCTCGGCGTGCGGGTGGACCTGGGTGATGGGAAAGTTGCGGAACACGAACCGGATCTTGCCGGGATAACGGTCAAGCAGGCGGTGCACGTCGCGGAACGCTCCGCGGCAGAACGGGCACTCGTAATCGCCGTACTCCACCAGCGTCGCCGGCGCGTCGGCCGGGCCGAGCACGTGATCGTCGTCCGTCACTTCGGGCGCCGAGAACATCTCCACCGCGTTTCTCCCTCACCAGGTCGCCATCGGCACGAGCGAGACCAGGCTAATAACTATCAGCCGGGGAACGCGGTGTCTCTCGGTCAGCCAGAGGTAATAGCGCGATAACTAGTTCGTTTCGAAGGCAGATAGCGATCTATGCCTTAGCTGTGCCATTTGCCCGCGTGCAGCGAGCTTCGACAATGAGAGATGTGGTCAGACCCGATTCGGGGGCCCGCACGCCGGCGCAGCAGCGTGCGACCGCTAGCCGGCTCGCCGGGACCGTGAATCGCCTGCCGCCCGCCTCGTTCTTCCTGACCAGCGCGGTGTTCCACTACCTCGGGCCGTCCCTGGCCGTACTGCTGTTCGCGCATGTGGCGGTTCTCGGCGTGGCCTGGCTCAGGATCGCCGCAGCCGCGCTGACGTTCGCTAGCTGGCGGCGGCCGTGGCGGCTGCTGGCTCAGGCCGACGGCTCCCAGCGCCGGGTGCTCCTGCTGCTCGGCGCCGTGCTGGCGGCCATGAACTCACTGTTCTACCTGGCCATTGACCGGCTGCCGCTGGCCACGGTCGGCGCCATCGAATTCCTGGGCACCGTCGTGCTGGCGGCCGCCGGCGTGCGGACGCGCCGGAATCTGATCGCGCTCGGGCTGGCAATCGCCGGCGTCGGCGTGCTTACCAGCGTCCGGCTGGTCAGCCAGCCCCTCGGGTTCGTCTTCGCCTTCGGCAACTGCGCCGGGTTCATGCTCTACGTGATACTCGGCCACCGGATCGCGAACCGCCCGGTCCGGGCGACATCGATGATGAGCGGGATCGACCAGCTGGGCCTTTCGATGCTGATCGCGTGCGTGGTCGCGACCCCGATCGGCATCATTCCCGCCGCCCCGGCGTTCGCGCACCCGGCCTGGCTGCTCTGGGGCATCGGCGTCGGAGTCTGCTCGTCGGTCATCCCCTATGTCACCGACCAGCTCGCGATGGCCCGCCTCAGCCGGGCCAGCTTCGCCCTGATGCTGGCCTTGCTGCCGGCCGCCGCAACCGTGATCGGCCTGGTCGTGCTGCGCCAGGTTCCGACGATGCGTGACCTGGCCGGGATCGCGCTGGTGATCGTGGCGGTCGCTCTGCATCAAGACCGGCGGGCCGAACGCGCCGTCGAATCCGGCCGCGCAAGCGTTATGTGACCGATCCCGGCGGCGGGATCGTTCCCGGCCCATTCGTGTTGCACGCGAGAGCGCTCGGATCGGTGTCGATCAGCGGCTTGGCCAGCTTCGGGGGCGTCAGGAACGCGGCCTCCTTGAGGTCCAGCATGTCCAGCATGTTGTGCGCGTTGGCGTCGCGGTGCGTCATCGCCGGCAAGTTCCACTTGGCCTCGACCAGCGCACAGATGCTCGTGTGGTCCATGACCTCATGCGAGACATAATCGGCCCGCGCCCACGGCGAGATGACCGCCATCGGCACGCGGATTCCATACTGCCTGAACCCGTTGTACGCGGGACTGCCGTTCGGCGGGATGTCGTCCGGCGCGATGGCCGCGGGCGGGACCACGTGATCGAAGTACCCGCCATGCTCGTCGAACGTCCAGACCAGCAGCGTGTTCTTCCAGCCGGGCCCGGTCATCACTGCGTCGATGACCTGCGCCGCGAACTGCTCGCCGTAGACGATGTTCTGCGGGTCCTCCTCGGAGCTCTTGCCGTAGTTCGGCTCAACCAGACTGAACCCCGGCAGCGTCCCGCTCTTCGCCGCATCGAAGAAGTCGTCGATCAGGTGCAGGTGATCGCCGTATTTGACCAGGTCCTCAGGGAACAGGCCCATCGTCGCCGTCGGCAGGAACGAGTCGAGCAGCGAGTAGTAGTCGGCGAACGAGACGCCCGCCCTGTGCAGGTGCTCGAAGATGGTTCCGTTCGCCGGGTAGTCGAACGGGTCAGGCACGCCGTCGTTGATCATGCCGAGCGACGTCGCCGCCAGCAGGTAGCGCCGGTTCGGGAACGTCTGGCCGAGCACCGAGCAGTGGTACTGGTCGCCGATCGGGAACGTCGAGGCCATCGAGTAGTAGAACGGCAGATCGGCCTTCTCCCAGTAGCCCATCGCCACCGGTCCGCTCGCTGACTCGACGAACCCGTTCATGTGGCCATTCGCCACTTGCGTGTGGCTAGCGACCCACGTCTGGCTGGGCTGGCCGGAGAGCTGGCAGGTCGTCGGCATCCGGAACGCGTGCTGGATCTTGCCGTCGGCATAGGGGTTGGTCGCCGTGGGCTTGCCGTCGGCACCCAGCGTGAAGCCGTCGGCGCCGCTTCGGCCGAGCATCCCGAGGTGATTGTCGTAGGAGTGGTTTTCCATCATCAGCACGACGATGTGCTGGATCTCGGGAATGGTGTCCGTCCCCGCCGCAAGCTCTGGATACGGCAAGGAGCCGGGTGCGCGGAGAACAGGCGCGCTCGCACTGCCCTGCCCGGCCGCGCCGCGCATTGCGCGAACCGTGCCCCTGATTCCGCCTTGGGCGGCGGCCGACTGCCACGCACCGCTGCCTGCCATGGCGCCGGCCGCGAGCGAGGCTCCCAGCAGCGCCCGCCGGCTCGGGCCACGCGATCGGGCCTTGCCCGCCACAGGCCCTGCTCCGTTGTCATCGCGACTAGCGTCGACGCGCCGCTCGCCCATGCTTGCCCCTCCGTCGAACCGTGCCGCACCGAGCGTCCCAGGCTCACTCGAATGGCGCAACCTCATCCGCAACCGGCCAATCCCGGAAAGACCACCGGCTGCAGCGGGTTTAGCGAGCACACCGCGCCCGGCCACGGCGTCAGCCGGGCCCGGCTGCAGCGGGTTTAGCGAGCACACCGCGCCCGGCCACGGCGTCAGCCGGGGCCAGCTGCAGCGGGTTTAGCGAGCACACCGCGCCCGGCCACGGCGTCAGCCGGGGCCGGCTGCGCGGAGCCTCCGTGTCCTCGCAACCGGCGATCGCCGGCCCTGGCGGTTTCAGGCCCCCGGCGGCAGGGTTCCCCGCCTGCACTGCCACCGGGGGCCGCTCGGAAGTGGGCGGAATCGCCACTACCAAGTCGTTGGCCGCGCCGATGTCCCCACTGGCCCGACCGGATCGAACTCGCGCGACCGCCCGACCTTTGCCGCGGGCAGCCGGTCCGTGGCCATCCGGAAGTGGTGGTCATCGATGCAACTCAGTGCGACGTGCTCAACGGGGCCGTCGGTACTGTTCAGGTAGAAGTTTTCCCGGATCTCTGCGGGCAGACCGCATTGCGGGCACGGCGTCAGCTGCGGCATCACCAGGTCCTGAGGATCAAGTGCACTGGCCAGACAGCCGGGTTCGGCCAGCCGCTCGTCCGACTCGGCCAGGCCAGCCGACTCGAGGCCGATCGGGCAGGCTTCTGGGACCGCCGTGACCGCGAGGCTCGACGCCGCCAGCGCGTTCTTCCTGTCGAGCCACAGGGGGACGCCACGGGCAGAGGCCAGGACCAGCACGGCGATGGGAATGTCAAGCCAGGACCAGAGAGCCATCGTTACCCCTCTTGTCGTCTTGCGGCACCGGCCGCTACGCCAGTTCCGGATTGCGGAGCAGAAGCAGAGTGTTCTGATACATGCCTGCATGCCTGACTCACCGCGTGCATCCTGAGCCGGTCTCGCGCGCGTCAGTGGCGGCGCACAGCCGCGAATTACCGGGATTTCACCCACCCGCTGGTGTATCTGCGGGGCCGACGCCCGCTCTGCAGGTCATGAGGGAGTGCTCCCGCGTTGCCTGACAAATCCGGGTCTTGCACCCGACTGGCCGAACCATCCGTGGATCATGGGAACTGCGCACTTAGCAGGATTACGATGTTGAAGCGTCGGCCGGCTCGGAAAGGACACGCCATGCGCGACGACCCGTCGGTCATTGCCCTGGTGCACCGGGTATGCGGCGGCGATCAGGGGGCATGGAACGAGCTCATCGAGCGCTACGCCCCGCTGGTGTGGTCAATCTGCGTCCGCTACCAGCTCGAGCGCCAGGACATCGACGATGTCGGCCAGAGCGTCTGGCTGCTGCTCGTCGAGAACATCGCAGACCTTCGTGAGCCCGCCGCGTTGCCTGGCTGGCTGGCGACGACCACCAAGCACGAATGCCTGCGCGTTGTGCGTGCCGCCCGCCGGCACGACCGCCACGGGCTGCCGCCCGAGGAGCAGATGCCGCCGGATCTGTCAGCCACGGTGATCGAGCAGGAGATCATCGACGCCGAGCTCAACGCGGCGCTGCGCGCGGCATTCGCGGAACTGCCCGCAAGCTGCCACGAGCTGCTGTCCCTGTTGATCGGCGATCCGGCCCCTGGTTACGCCGAGATCAGCGAGAAGCTGGGCATGCCGGTCGGATCGATCGGGCCCACGCGCGCACGCTGCCTGGACCGGCTGCGCCGGTCGCCACACCTGAGTGCTGTCCTCTACAACCAGCCAGGAAGCGTGAAACTGAAGGAAACCCGGAGGTGAGCACGATGAAAGACGAACAGCTCCTCGTCGCGCTGCGGCGGGCCATCCGGGCCAGGGAATCCGTGCCGGCCGATTTCGTGACCGCCGCCAAGAACGCCTTCGCGTGGCACAATATCGACGCTGAGCTGGCGCAGCTCACCTATGATTCCACCCGCGACCTGGACCCCGTGCCCAGCACCAGGGCCGAGACCGCGTCAATCCGTGCCCTGACCTTTACCTCCGCGCACCTGACGATCGAGCTCGAAGTGACGCCCGACTCGCTGATCGGCCAGGTCGTCCCGGGCGAGGCCAGCACGATCAAGGTCCAGCCAAAGGCCGGCGCCGAGACGGCCGTGACCACCGACCAGATCGGTCTTTTCGCGATCGAGCCGATCCCGTCCGGATCGTTCCGGCTGCACTGCAGGACGGACAGCGGCGTCGAGGTCCTCACCGGGTGGATCTCGCTGTAACGATTGACGGCTGGTCAGCCCGCGCCAAGCGCCAGCAGCGACACCGCGGCAGCGCGCTCGACTGGATCTCCGGTGGCGCCGTGGCGGATGCTGTACATCGACTCGGCTAGGCCGCGGCCGGCCCGCAGGTGCTGGTGCAGTTGGACCATCAGCGGGACGACCGCGCGGTCGTTGAGCTGAACAACTCCCGCGACAATCCCGGCAGTGCCGAGCGGCAGCAGGCTGGCGACCAGGCCGAGCAGCTCGTCGGCGCCGACCGGCGCCAGGACACCCGAGTCGCAACTCGACAGGACGAGCCGGTACGGCGCCCGCCCAATCTGCTCGAAGTCGTAGACAGTGAGCGGACCGTCGTGCATGCGCAGCGAGGAGAACAGCGGGCTGTCGGCGCGGAAGCTGCCGTGCGCGGCGATGTGGCCAAGCCAGGCCCCGTCCAGGGCGGACAGAACATTGCCGACGGTGGCCTGCGCTCCCGCCAGCATCGTGACATCGTCGTAGAGCTTGGCTGCCTCCGGTACCTCGGCGCCATCGGTGGTCAGGCCGGGCCCGCACGCAAGCGTGACATGCTGCCGCTCGGGCGGCTTGGCCGTGGTTGCCCGCAGCCACGCAGCGGCCGAGGGGACGACGCTGAACACCCGATCTCTCAGCGCGGGCAGCAGCGCCCACGGGATCGCGTGCAGCTTGCCCGGCGGCACCACGACGACCGGGCCGTCACCCAGGTAGTCGGCAGCGGGCCCGAGCAGCGCCGCCTCCAGCCGTGGTCCGGCCGCCGCGAGGACCGCCAGCGTGCTGGCCGGATCGCTATGCGGCCGGTCGCGGGCGAGCCTCCGGAGAGCGAAGCCGGCGTATTCGGCGGCGCGGACGGCTTCTGCGGTCGCGCCGGCGCGGAACTGCCGGACCCGGCCGGCGGTGCAGGCCAGTACATGCAGGATGCCGTCCACGTCGACGAGTTCAACCAGCTGGACCTCGCCGAGCTGATCCAGCAGTTCGGCGACATCGAGTCCGCCACCGGCAGCCTCCGCCGTACCCCGAGCCAGCAGGGATCGGGCACGCACCGCGCCTTCTAGCTGCAACTGCTCCCGCTGGAGCGCGCCCGTCGGCGAGCCTTTCTCGCGAGCCTCGTCCAGCCGCACCGTCACGGCACGCAGCATGGCCAGGTCGGCATTGAGCTCAGGGTCGGCCGGCGGCCGCACCGCGGGCACAGCTGCCGACGTAGCACGCCAGCGTTCGGCCCAGCCGAGAAACGGCCGAGGACGTCCAGCCTGTGCCATATAGCGGAGGGCGACCGTCGCTAGCTCGGTGCCGTGCGCGGTCGCCTGGGCCCGTAGCTCCGACGCCCCGAGTGTCCACCGGTGATCGTCCAGAACCTCGAGCCCGCGGCGGCACGCGGCGAGCATCCGGCGGGGTTCCCCGGACGCCTGGGCCAGCAGCGCCGCACCGAGCCAGCCCGTCGCCCTGGAGATGGCGGGCCCGCGCCGCCGCGTTCGTGCTACCGCCAGCAGGTGCCGGTCGGCCTCGGCGCGGCGACCTAGGTCCAAGGCAATTCGCCCGGCCAGTAGGTGCGCCCTTGGCGCCTCGTTTGAGCCAAGCCCTTGCAGCCGGATGGCCACCCTGCTCGAGCTGAGCAGGAGCCGTCCTGATACGGGACCGACTTCATAGCTGGCCTGGATCACTACTATCCGCGCGTGATCCAGATATCGGTCCCGCCGCTGCGACCGAAAGAGGCGGCAAGCCGCCTCGGCTCGCTCCACAGCCACCTGAGGCTGATCCGCTGCCAGCGCGCAGTCGGCCGCCATCAGGAGCAGGTCGGCCTTCCTCGTGGCCTGCCCACCGGACCGCTCGATCTCGTTAATCGCAGCGTCAGCCTCGGGGAGCGCTTCTCTTGTGAGTCCGGCAGTGCGCAGTGCGGCGCATCGTGCGTGGCTAAGCTCTGGCGTCGGGACATTGAGTGCCCGGTAGCGGATGGCCGCCTCATCGAAGAACGCCAGCGCTGTGGGCAGGTCGCCGGATCGGTGCGCGGCGATGCCGCGGTTAAGCACTGTATGGGCTAGCGCTAGCTGCTGATCGGTTTGCGCGTAGATGCGGCCCGACGCCGCGAAGTCGGCATCGGCCCGGACCGGCGACCCCAGCCCCAGATAAACAACGCCGCGGGTGGTGAGCGCCCAAGCCATCCACGTCACGTCGCCCGACCGCTCTAGCAGAGTTACGGCGCGACGAAGATCCTCAAGCGCGGGCGCGTAACGGCCGAGCGTCCACAGCAGCGTTCCGCGTCGGTGCAACACTCGCCCCAGGAGCCGATCGGATGCCAACTTCGCAGCGCGTTCGAACGCGGCCAGACCAGATACGGTCCTTCCCGCATAGACGAGTGCAGCCCCGAGGGAGCTCAACACGTCCGCTTCGCGCTCCACCGATCCACTCCGGCGAGCGAGCCGCAGCGCAATTCGGAGTTCGCAAACGCCGGCGTTGATGTCCCCGTTGTCGCGGTGGACTATCCCGGCCGCCTGGTGTGCCACCGACGCCTCGCGCGGGCCGGGCCGACCGGCCAGGATGCGCTGCGCCATTGCGATCGCGTCACGCGGACGGGACACAGCGAGCCGCAGAAGGTCATCGTCCTCGCGGCGACTCACGCCGGTTGGTACTGCCGTTCCCTCCACACACCAAGGGTAGTCCGCATATCGGATCTAGCCGCCTGATAACTCACGAAAGTACTTTCTACTTTTATACTTTAATCGGGTCTTTAGCCTATGTAACTTAAAGTAATAGAATTAACGCATAAAGTTATAGGCAGGTCGGAGAGCAGTGATTCTGCAAAAATGCTTCCTCATGCGGTATCAAGCCGACAGGAGCTCGCTCCATAGGAGTACCGGCGGCGGGCGCGTGGGCCCCCGCCGCCGGCCGAGCCGGGACCACTCGGGCCCGGCGCAGGCGCACTCCATGTTGGTCAAGTACGGAGGGACAACGTGACCGAGCCCGGGGGTTTGCGCAACGGTCTGAAGATC
>JASHUE010000729.1:0-6596 GCA_030040195.1 Streptosporangiaceae bacterium
CGGACTCGGGGTCGAAGCCCTCGGGGTAGAGGTAGTTGCCCTGCTCGTCGTAGGCCGCAGGCATGCCGTACAGGGTCGGGTCGAACTCCTCGCCCGAGACCTCGCCGGACTGGCCCTCGTTCGCCTGCTTCAGGGACAGGCTGATACGGCGCCGGTCCAGGTCAATGTCGATGATCTTGACGAAGATCTCGTCACCCACCTGGACGACCTGCTCGGGGATTTCCACGTGCCGGTCGGCCAGCTCGGAGATGTGCACGAGGCCCTCGATGCCCTCCTCGACCCGCACGAACGCTCCGAACGGCACCAGCTTGGTGACCCGGCCGGGCACGACCTGACCGATCTGGTGGGTCCTGGCGAACTGCTGCCACGGGTCTTCCTGCGTCGACTTCAGCGAGAGCGACACCCGCTCGCGATCCATGTCGACGTCGAGCACCTCGACGGTGACCTCCTGGCCGACCTCAACGACCTCGCCAGGGTGATCGATGTGCTTCCAGGACAGTTCGGAGACGTGCACCAGGCCGTCTACGCCGCCCAGGTCGACAAACGCGCCGAAGTTCACGATCGACGACACGACGCCCTTGCGGATCTGGCCCTTCTGCAGGGTGTTGAGGAAGTTCTGGCGGACCTCGGACTGGGTTTGCTCCAGCCAGGCGCGGCGGGACAGGACCACGTTGTTGCGGTTCCGGTCCAGCTCGATGATCTTGGCCTCGATCTCCTTGCCCACGTACGGCTGGAGGTCGCGGACCCGGCGCATCTCGACCAGTGAGGCGGGCAGGAAGCCCCGCAGCCCGATGTCCAGGATCAGGCCGCCCTTGACGACCTCGATGACGGTTCCGGTGACAACCCCGTCCTCTTCCTTGACCTTCTCGATCGTGCCCCAGGCGCGCTCGTACTGCGCCCGCTTCTTGGACAGGATCAGGCGGCCTTCCTTGTCCTCCTTCTGCAGGACCAGGGCCTCGATGTGCTCACCCGTCTTGACCACGTCATGGGGGTCAACATCGTGCTTGATCGATAGTTCCCTGGAGGGGATGACGCCCTCGGTCTTGTAGCCGATGTCGAGCAGAACCTCATCTCGATCGACTTTGACGACTGTGCCCTCGACAATGTCGCCGTCGTTGAAGTACTTGATGGTCTCGTCGATGGCGGCGAGGAAGGCCTCCTCGGAACCGATGTCGTTTACTGCTACCTTGGGGGTCGAGGTGGCCTCTGTGCTGCTCGTCATGTGTAGGTGGACTCCGGATACGGACATGGATGGAATTGCAGGGTTGCGACCGTGCAAGGTGGGAGTCCGACAAGGAAAGCCATGGTTTGCGAGACATGCCTGGCCAGCATGACCGGCCGCGGCCTGCAGTAAGACCGGCCCCGCGGGCTGCCTGACCATAGGCGGACTGCACCCGAACACAGTGCAGGCTCCAGCATATGAGAGGCCGGCCTACCGGTCAATCCTGGGGCCATGCGGGCAGGTCCGCCTAGTGAGCGGCCTCGGCCCAGCTTGGGCCCGAGCCCATAGATACCTCGAGGGGGACGCTCAGGTCGGCGGCCCCGCCCATCGCGGCAGCCACCAAGGGCCGGACCACCTCCAACTCACCGGGTGCCACCTCGAACAGGAGTTCGTCATGTACCTGGAGCAGCATCCGCGACCGCAGCCCGGCGGCCTCGAGTTGCGCGTGCACCGACAGCATCGCGACCTTGATGATGTCGGCAGCCGAACCCTGGATGGGCGCATTGAGCGCCATCCGCTCGGCCATTTCGCGGCGCTGGCGGTTGTCGGAGGTGAGGTCGGGCAGGTACCGGCGACGGCCGAGCATGGTCTGCGTATAGCCGTCCATCCGGGCCCGGGCCACGACGTCCCTGAGGTAGTCCCGGACGCCGCCGAACTGCTGGAAGTACTCGTCCATGTAGCCGCGCGCCTCGTCCGGCGAGATCCGCAGCTGCTGGGATAGCCCGTAGGCCGAGAGCCCGTAGGCCAGGCCGTAGTTCATGGCCTTGACCTTGCTACGCAGTTCCGGCGTCACCTCCAGCGGCGCCACGCCGAATACCCGGCCTGCGGTCGCCGCGTGGAAGTCGTGCCCGGACCCGAACGCGGCGGCCAGCGCCTCGTCGCCGGACAGGTGGGCCATGATCCTCAGCTCGATCTGGCTGTAGTCGGCCGTCAGCAGGCACTCATAGCCCGCGCCCACCACGAATCCCTGCCGGATTCGCCGTCCCTCCTCGGTGCGGATCGGGATGTTCTGCATGTTCGGGTCGGTCGATGACAGGCGGCCGGTAGCCGCGATCGTCTGGTTGTACGTGGTATGAATCCGGCCGTCGGCGTCCGCCATCGGGATCAGCGAGTCGACGATGCTCTTGAGCTTGGCGACGTCGCGGTGCCGCAGCAGGTAGGCGAGCACCGGGTGCTCGGTCTGCGCTAGCAGCCCGGTCAGCGCCTCCGAGTCCGTCGTGTACCCGCTCTTGATGCGCCTGGTCTTGGGTAGTCCGAGCTCGGTGAACAGCACGTCCTGCAGTTGCTTGGGCGAGCCCAGGTTGAACTCGTGCCCCGTGACCGCGAACGCCGCCTGTTCGGCCCCCTTGACTTCCCCGCCCAGCTCGGCCGACATGGCCGCAAAATGCTCGACATCGGCGGCGATGCCGGCCCGTTCCATCTCGGCCAGCACGCTCACGAGCGGTAGCTCGACATTGGCCAGCAACTCCGTAGCGCCGCGGTTGGCCAGATCGGCGTCCAGAGCCTCGGCCAGTTCGGCGGTCGCCTGCGCGCGCTGAGCCAGCGCGGTCGCGGCCTCCGACTCATCGGGCACGTCCAGCGTGAGTTGCCCGGTCGGCGTAGCAGCCTCACGCAGTTCCCGGTTGAGGTAACGCAAGGCCAGGTCGGCCAGGTCGAACGAGCGCTGCCCGGGCAGCGCGAGGTAGGCGGCCAGCGCGGTGTCGCTGGTCAGGCCGGCCAGATCCCAGCCGCGGGCCGCGAGCGCGTGCATCGGGCCCTTGGCGTCGTGCAGCGCCTTCGGCCGGGACGGATCGGCTAGCCAGGCAGCGAGCGCGATGTCGTCGTCCTCGGTCAGCGTGGTCGGATCGAGGAACGCGGCCGCTCCCCCGGGTCCCGCTATCGCCAGGCCGGTCAGGTTCCCCGTGCCCCGACCCCACGTCCCGCTGGCGGCGAGCCCGCTCCGACCGGGCCCGGCGGCGTGCTCGGCCAGCCAGGCACCGACCTCGCCCGGCGCCAGGATCATCGCCGACAGGTCGAAGGCGGTCGTGGACTCGTTGACCGTGCCCGCTGCCGCTGCCGTCGGCCCGCCGATGCCGTTCGGCAGGGTCGAGTACAGGCGATCGCGCAGCACCCGGAACTGCAGGGTGTCGAAAAGCTGGTGGATTTGCTCCCGGTCCCACGGCACGGGACGCAAGTCGGCCGGGCCAACGTCAAGCGGGACGTCCCGCACCAGCTGAGTCAGCTGGCTGTTGCGCAGCACCCCGGCCAGGTGCTCGCGCAGGGCGTCGCCTGCCTTGCCCTTCACCTCATCGACGCGGTCGACGAGCGCCGACAGCGAGCCGAACTCGGCGATCCACTTCGTCGCGGTCTTCTCCCCCACGCCCGGAATGCCCGGCAGGTTGTCGCTCGGATCGCCGCGCAGCGCGGCGAAGTCCGGGTACTGCGCCGGGGTCAGCCCGTATTTCGCCTCCACCTCCTCGGGCGTGAACCGCTTCATCTCGCTGATTCCGCGCATTGTGTACAGGACGGTGACGTCGTCGGTTACCAGCTGCAGCGCATCCCGGTCCCCCGTGACGATGAGCACCTCCATCGGGGTGTCAGCCAGCGTCGCCTGGGTCGCCAGCGTCGCGATCACGTCATCGGCTTCGTACCCGGCGACGGACAGCCGCTTGATCCCGAGAGCGTCGAGCACCTCGAAGATGAGGCTCAGCTGGTTGCGGAAGTCGGCCGGGCTCTCCTTCCTCGTGGCCTTGTACTCGACGTACTGCTCATGCCGGAAGGTGGGCTCGCTGCGGTCGAAGGCCACGGCAATGTGCGTGGGCTGCTCGTCCCGCAGCACGTTGATGAGCATCGCCGTGAAGCCGTAGACGGCATTCGTGGGCTGGCCGGTCGTTGTGGAGAAGTTCTCAAGCGGCAGCGCGAAGAACGCGCGGAAGGCCAGAGAGTGCCCGTCCAGGAGCAGCAACCGCCCGCGGGCGCGGTGTGCCTGCTCCGGGTGATCCCGACCCGACTCCGCCGCCTTCGTTGCCACACCCGGATCTTAGTGCGCCCATCCGACAGTCGCCTGGCCTTGCCAGGGCGACGCGGCTGCCCGGCCCGCACCCTACGCTGGCTGCAGCCTGAGTTCAGGAGGCATTCACGCCGAACGCGGAGGTATCGGTGCCGGACTTGTCCGAGCGGGAGCAGCAGATCAAGGAAGCCTTCAACAGTCAGGGCAGCGAAACGCTGACCGGACGCATGGGCATCAAGATCCTCGAGGCATCGGCAGAACGCGTGGTCGGCACCATGCCGGTCGAGGGCAATACCCAGCCGTACGGAATCTTGCACGGCGGGGCATCCTGCGTGCTCGCCGAATCCCTCGGATCACTGGGATCCGCCCTTCAGGCCGGTCCAGGCCGTTTCACCGTCGGCATCGAGATCAACGCAACTCATCACCGCCCGGCCACATCCGGCCTGGTCACAGGGGTGGCGACGCTTGCGCACGGTGGCCGGACGATGGCCACCTTCGATGTCGTCATCACCGACGAGCAAGGACGGCGAGTCTGCACGGCCAGGCTGAGCTGCCTCCACCGGGATGCCGTTCCACCCGGCGGCAGAGCTCCCTACGCCTGAGCCGCGGGGTTGGTATTCCGGCTTGGTCCCGGGATCCGGGGGACGTTCCTCGCATTCCGGCAAGGGAATCTCCGTGTCTTTGCGCGCCGTGGCTGGGCGTCGCTACCGTTGTGGGGAGAGCGCGCCAAGACCGAGTAGAGAACGTGCCGGCCCGGGGAAGGCCGACATGGCACCAAAGGTTTTGCTAGCTCCTGACCGCCGACCGCCAACCGGCATGCGGCGGACGCAAGCGACGGGTGCCGGACTCGCCGGGGGCTGCGGATCCGGGCGCCCGCCGCCTGCGTAAGCCCTGAGTACAGCTAGCCTGCGGACGACTGCGGCTTGTCCGCAGCGTCGTCTGGAGCTGGCGCCGGCGTATCCTCCACCGCTGCGGGAGACTCCTCGTTCCCTCCGAAAGGCTTGGCTTTCTCCGCCGCAGCCTCGGCCAGGACCTCCTCCGCGACGGAGCGCATCGTCTTGCGCTTGTCCATCGACGTCTTCTGGATCCACCGGAATGCCTGGGCCTCCGTCATGCCCTGGCTGTCCTGCAGATGGCCCTTCGCGCGGTCCAGCAGTTTGCGCACCTCAAGCCGCTCGCGCAGGCCTGCGGCCTCGGAGTTGAGCGCGGCGATCTCGGCGAACCTGCTGGCCGCTACCTCGATCGCCGGCACCAGGTCGGCCTTGGTGAACGGCTTGATCAGGTAGGCCATCGCCCCAGCCTCGCTGGCCCGCTGCACGAGGTCACGCTGAGAGAACGCGGTAAGGATCACGACCGGCGCCAGTTGGCTGGCCGTTATCCGCTCCGCGGCCGAGATACCGTCCAGGCCTGGCATCTTCACGTCCATGATCACGAGATCGGGACGGATCTGCTCGGCTAGCTGCACGGCAGTCTCGCCATCCGCTGCCTCACCGGCTACGACGTAGCCTTCCTCCTCCAGCATCTCGCGCAGGTCCAGGCGGATGAGGGCCTCGTCCTCGGCTATCACCACGTGAAAGGGGCTCTTGCTCACGAGCCGAGCGTATCGAAGAGCCGGTACATTAGCCTTCGACACCTCCTGCCGCCAGCAAGCCCCGGTATTCCAACTGGCAGAGAACGCGGTCTCAAACACCGCGCAGTGTGGGTTCGACTCCCACCCGGGGCACGGAGCCAGTGGTGCGACCAAGGTCACCAGCGGCGGCCGATCGCGCTCGTGCGTCAGCCTCATTGTCACTTTTCACCGGTTCGGTACAAGGTTTGTAGGTATACGTCCGGATCTCTCCGTACAGAGTCGATGAAAAGTGCCTGCTGGCGAGCCCGAAAGTCGATCTGTGCCCGGTGCAGCGGTCCACAACCCCGGCCAGCTGGGCCGACTACGATGCCTCGGCCTGGCTCTGGCGGCGCAGCCACGTCTGGGGCTGGCCGGTCTCTGCCGCCAGCGCCGACCAGGTCCACCCCTCGGACCGGCGCAGAGCGACATAGTCGGCGACGCTTTCGAAGCCCACTATCGCCGCTACCTGGTCCGCCCGGGCCGCGGCGGCATGGCGCTTGGCGGCATGGGCGGTCCTGGCGATCCCGTGCCGCAGCATGGCGGCCTCAACCGTGTGGTAGCTCATGCCGACTTCGGCGGCTATCTGATTGACCGTGCGGTGTTCCTGGTCGTGCCGGACTGTCAGGTACCGGGCGACATCCGCGAAGCCGAGCCTGGCCAGGACCGGCCGCCAGCGGTCATCGGCATCGGCCGTCATGGCTCTGGCGACCGCTGCGGCCTCCGGGTCCAGGCGGGGCAGGTGGCGCGACAGCCAGTCCTTGTGCAGGCCGGCCTCC
>JASHUE010000730.1:0-3116 GCA_030040195.1 Streptosporangiaceae bacterium
GACCCCGTCCGAACCGGCCGGAGCCTCGGCCGCCCAGGACAAGATCTCGGGCTGCCGGGCACCGAGCACAGTCGCCAGCCATAGGATGCTGCCGCCGGAGACGAAGCCAGGGTTTTCCACGAAGATTGCCCCGTCGAGCGCATGCGCGTGCGTCTCCAGCAGCCGCTCGCTGTCCAGCACTAACGCCGGGGCCACCGTGCCAACTGGCTCGGCGGTGCCGGTCACGTCCGCGATCAGGCCGGGCTCGACTACGCCCGCGCCGAGGGCGGCTCCGTGGTCGTCGCCGGTGCCGACGACGGCCAGGCAGCCGGCGGTCAGCCCTGCCTCGGCGGCCGCCTCGGCGAGCAGGTGTCCGGCAATCTCGTGCGAGGCGGCGATAGGCGCGAAAAGCCCGGTCGAAAGACCGGTGGCCTCGAGCAACGGCTCGGACCACCCTCGCCTGGCCACGTCGTAGACGAGGCTGGAGGACGCGTTCGCGTGATCTTGCAGCGGGCGCCCGGTCAGCCAGCCCAGCAGGTAAGCCGCCGGAGGCAGCAGCAGCGCCGACTCGCGGAAGACGTCAGGTTCCTCGTCACGCAGCCACATCATCTTGGGAGCGGCGTGGGAGGCATCGGCCACCAGCCCGGTGGTCTGGAAGACCGCATCGGGGCCGAGCGCGCTCGCCACCCGGCTGGCCTGTATGACGGCCCGCTTGTCCAGCCAGATGATCGCGGGCCGTAGCGGCCTCAGCTTGCGGTCCACCGCCACGACGCCGTCCACCTGGCACGCTAGTCCGATGTGCGCAACCTCCGACGGCGCGATCGCGGCGGTCGCGAGCAAAGCGTGCACCACCGCGCAGATCCCCGCTCGCCATTCGGCCGGGTCTTGCTCGGCCCAGCCGGGGGCGGGGTGATTCAGGCCGCACGGATGCGCGGCAGTCGCCCGCGGAGCGCCGTCCGGGCCGCAGAGCACGCCCTTGACGCTCTGCGAACCCACGTCGATCCCGATGAGGTGCGAGCCAGCCACCGGGTCAGGCCCGTCGCCGTAGGGACATATCCCGGTCATACACGACGCACGAGCCCGCCGTCGACCGCGGGTGCCCGCCGGCCGGCCCGCCGCCGGTGACCACTACCGCCTCCCGGAACTCGTTCACTGTCCTCCTCAGGCCGGCCGAGTCAGCAGAACATTGTTTGACTTCCAGTCGTCTGACCACCATACTCTGGAAAATGCCGGAGGACGCACCGGAAGGCGCCGTCACGTGAGCAGCTCCGACTTCCTCGACGCTCTGTCAGACGTGAAGAGCGGCCGCGTCTCGCTCACGCAGTCGTGCGCCGACGCGATCGCCGCGGCGATCAGCGGCGGGGCGTATTCGCCCGGCTCGCAGCTCCCTGCCGAGGCGCAGATGGCCAGCAACCTCGGCGTCTCGCGCGCCACGCTCAGGGACGCGCTGCGTCAGCTTCAGGACCGGGGCCTGATCGTGCGGCGCCATGGCCGCGGGACGTTCGTCGCCAAGCGCCCGATCCCTAAGGACCTGAACCGCAACTTCGGCATCACGGCCATGATCCGCTCCGGCGGATACCGGCCAGGGACCCGCGGCCTGCAGCTTCGGGAGGAGGCCGCCGACCGGGAGCTCGCACTAAGTCTGGGGCTGGCACCCGGGGACCCGGTGACGGTCATGGAACGTGTTCGGCTGGCCAACGACCGGCCGGTCGTGTGGTCAAGCGACGCCGTGCCGCGCCGGTTGCTCGACCTCGCCGACGCCGAGGCGATGTCGGGCGACGACGCCTCGCTCTACGGGCTGCTCTACAAGCTGCACCAGATCACGGTGTACCGCGGTGTCGCCGAGCTCAGCCCGAAATCGGCCACCGCGTCCCTGGCCAGCCTGCTGCAGGTCAGGCGCGGTGCACCCCTGCTGTACATCAAGCAGGTGGACTATGACGGCAGCGGGACCCCCGTCCTCTGCTCGGTCGAGTACCACGTATCCGACTGGATCTCATTCACGCTCGAACGGGTCGGGCCAGGCACCGCCGTCGAGCCGTGACCCACGACCGGCACGCAGTCCTGGAGCAGGTACAGAGAGGAAGTGGTTCGGTTGGCCACGAGCGCTGTGACCGAGCACCACCATGTCGGGCTGAGGGAGAACGCGGTCAGCCTGTGTGGTGACTTCGTCGTCTCGATCGCGAACGTCGCGCCGTCCAGCAGCGTGGCCTACACATTAGCCTTGCTGGTCGCGTTCGCCGGCCACGTGTCGCCGCTCGCCGTGCTGGTGACCGGGGTCGCGATGTTCCTGTGCGCGATGGGCTACGCGAGCCTCAACCGGTGGCGGGCCCACGCTGGTGCGCCCTACGTGTGGGTGAGCGAGGCGATCTCGCCCACGGTCGGCGCCGGCACCGGATTCCTCAACATCTTCGTGTCGACGTTCGCCAACGTCGGCAACATCACCCTGGCCGGGGCGTACCTGCTCTTCGTGCTGTTCCCGACGCGCACGTTCTCCAGCCCGGTCACCTGGGTGATAGCCGCGGCCGTCATGGGGCTGCTGGTCTGGCTCTCGATCCGCGGCATCCGGCCGTCGGTCTGGGTGCAGACCGGCCTGATCGTCATCGAGTACTCGGCGATGATCTCGTTCGTCGTGCTCGCCCTGATCCATGAATCGTCCGGGGCCGGCGGCGCCACGCTCCCGTCGCTGTCGGACTTCACGATCTCCCATGCGGTTGCGGGCGTTGGCGGGTTCAAGGGTCTCGCCGAGGCGGCGGTGCCGTGTGGCTTCCTCTACCTCGGCTGGGAGGCGACCGCGGTCCTCGGCGAGGAATCAACGCGCCGCAACATCAACCCCGGCCGGGCGATGCTACTCGGGACCGGGTTCCTGACGCTCTGGTACACCTTCCTCATCGTCGTATTCGAAGGCGTGTCCAGCCAGGCCCAGGTGCTGGCGCACGGCGCCGACGTGCTTGCCTACGCGGGCCCGCTGCTTGTTCCCGGCTTCTTCGGCCGGGCGCTACCGCTCGCGGTGCTCATCGCCGTGATCGGCACCTGCCAGATCCAGATGATCGAGCCGAGCAGGATACTGTACGCGTTCGCCAGGGACCGGATCATTCCGGGCGTGTTTGGCTTTATCAACCGGGCCCACCAGACGCCGT
>JASHUE010000731.1:0-4200 GCA_030040195.1 Streptosporangiaceae bacterium
GTCCCGGATAACCCATGCCAGCGGGGCTCGCACAAGCCAGCCGCCCGCAGTCGGCGCTGCCAGGTACGTCTCTTGCTAACTTGCCCAGAGCCATGAACTCGAGCAGGCTGCCGCCGACCATGACGATCAGCGCCGCCAGGATCAGCGCAACGGCCAGCATCGTGCCCTTCAGCTTCCCGGTCATGGCCACCACTAGCCGCGGCCCGCCCCGCATCCGGCATCCCATCCCGACCTCAGCAGCCCCAAATCCCGCGGCAATCGCGATCGCCAGCAGTTCCAACCCAGCCCAGAAGACAGCGTCTCCGCCGCTGAGGCTCAGCCCGCGCGGGAAGCTGGCGGACCAGCCGGCTAGCCCGGCGGCGGACAGCAGAAGCCAGCCGATCCCCTGAACTAGGAGCAGGCGGGACAGGCCGGTTGCGGGCTCAAACCGCGCCACTCGATGCCGGGCCACGGCCTGGCGACGGGGGACGGGCTGATGGCCGGACTGCCCGCCGGGCGGCCATGGACGATCAGGAACACTCACCATCGCCAGACGCTAACATCGCCCCGCTGGACGCGTAACAGCGGGCTGTAGTGAGGCGATTACTTTACGCTGCGCTTGGCTCGGCTAGGTACGCGATCCACTGCGGGTCACCGTCCTGCGCAGCGCCGATCAGCCGCCAGTGCGCCCCTCGCGGCGCCGCCGGATTGCGCGCCAGAGCCCAGCCGAGTTCCTCGATGAGGCGGTCTGCCTTCCGGTGGTTGCAGCGCGTGCACGAGGCCACGCAATTCTCCCAGACGTGCTGGCCACCGCGGCTTCTGGGCACTACATGATCAATCGTGTCGGCCTTGGTACCGCAGTAAGCGCACAGGTAGTTGTCCCGCCGCATGAGCGCAGCCCTGGTCAGCGGTACCCGGCTCCGATGCGGCACCCGGACGTAACGGCGCAGCCTGATCACCGAGGGAACCGCGAGCTTCATTGACGACGAGCGCAGCATGAGCCCGCTGGCGTCGTCGTGTACGACGTCGGCCTTTTCGCCCAGGACCAGGCACACCGCGCGGTGCATGCCGACCGTGGTCAGTGGCTCGTACGTGACGTTGAGCAGCAGCACCCGACGCACGCGCACACCTCCCAGAGCCGGCCATAGTCAGCCACGAGATGACACCCAGCGCCGTGCGGCCGGGGCACCCGTGACCAGTGTGACGGCATCGCGGCCCGTTCGCCAAGACCATAAGCCGTACCGCGCGCCGCCGGCCACACCGCGGATCACCGCGGGTGAAACCGGCCACATTGGCGTTTCCTGCGCGCCAGGTTAGTGTTCCCCGCGCGCTACCTACAACCGCCCCGAGGGCAAACCGCGCGGCAGTTGGCGGTCGACCCACATGCCGCCCCGCAGGACCGGCACGGGGCGGCGTCGGCGGACCGGCATAGGGTCCTGATATGCAGCCCTCGTATCCGGACGCCCCTCGCCAGGACATCATCGACATCATCCACGGCCAGCCGGTCGCCGATCCGTACCGCTGGCTTGAGGATGAAGACAGCGAACCGTCGCGGGCCTGGCTCGAAGCCGAGGAGGAGCTCTACCGCGGGTACGCCGATCGGGTGCCCGGCCGCGACAAGTTCGCCGCGCGCCTCACCGAACTGCTGTCCGCGGGCGAGGTCAGCCCGCCGAGCTGGCGCAGAGACCGGCAGTTCTACACCAGGCGCGAGCCGGGCCAGGAACACGCGGTGCTGTATACGGCCGCGCCCGGCGAGGACGAACGGGTTCTCATCGACCCCATGACCCTCGACCCGTCCGGGTCGACGACCCTGGACTACTGGAAGCCGAGCCACGACGGCGGTTTGCTTGCCTACCAGGTGTCCGAGGGCGGCACGGAGGAAGCCGCGTTGCGCGTCATCGATACCGCGACCGGCGAGCTTGTCGACGGCCCGATCGACAGGGTCAGGTATTCCGACGTTGCCTGGCTGCCGGATGGAAAGTCCTTCTACTACGTACGCAGGCTGCCTCCCGCCGCGGTGCCCGCCGGCGAAGATCAGTTCCACCGCCGGGTCTACCTGCACCGGCTGGCTGCGCCTACGGAAGATGACGCGGTCATCCTCGGAGAGGGCCTGGAGAAGACGAACTATTACGGCGTCTCGGTGAGCCAGGACGGCCGCTGGCTGTCGATCACGGCATCGGCGGGCACGGCGCCGCGGACCGACGTCTGGGTTGCCGACCTGTTGGCGGCCGACCCGGCCGCGCCCGACCTGCGGGTGATGCAGCAGGACGTGGATGCCAACACCTATCCCTGGGCGGGGAGAGACGGGCGGTTCTACGTACTGACCGACCGGGACGCCCCGCGTGGACGGCTCGTCGTGGCCGACCCGGCCGATCCCGAGTTCCCGGGCTACGGCAGCTGGCACGACCTGATTCCCGAGGATACTGAGGCGGTCCTGAACGGCTTCGCCATCCTGGACGACCCGTCGCCACAGGCCAGCGAGCCGCTGGCCAGCCAGCCACAGGCCAGCCAGCCACAGGCCAGCCAGCCGCAGGCCAGTCACCCACAGGCCAGCCAGCCCGTCCTGCTGGCATCCAGGCAGCGCCACGCGATCAGCGAGATCACCGTGCACGCGCTGGCGACCGGCGAACAGACCGGCTCGGTGAGCCTGCCGGGCCTGGGCACCACCGGCGGCATCAGCGAGCGGCCAGAAGGCGGCCACGAGGCCTGGTTCACCTACACCGATTACGGCACGCCCGTCCAGGTGCTCCGGTTCGACGCGACGACGGGCAGGACCGACGTGTGGCAGCGGTCGCCAGGCGCGGTGGAGGTGCCGGCCGTCCGCGCCGAGCAGGTGTCATACCAGTCCAAGGACGGCACCACGATCAGGATGGTCATCGTCAGCCCGGCCGGCCCCGCCGCCGACCTCAGCGCGGGGCAGGCCGACCGCAGGCCGGCGATCCTGAACGGGTACGGAGGGTTCGGCATCAGCCTTACTCCCGCGTACGCGGCCAGCATCCTGGCCTGGGTCGAGGCCGGGGGCATCTACGCGGTAGCCGGACTGCGCGGTGGCGGCGAAGAGGGTGAGGACTGGCACCGCGCGGGCATGCGAGCGCACAAGCAGAACGTCTTCGACGACTTCCATGCGGCCGCCGAGAAGCTCATCGCTGACGGCTGGACGTCCGCTTCCCAGCTCGCCGTGTGGGGCGGCTCTAACGGGGGCCTGCTGGTGGGCGCGGCCATCACGCAGCGCCCCGATCTCATGGCCGCGGCCGTGTGCTCGGCCCCGCTGCTCGACATGATCAGGTACGAGCTGTTCGGCCTGGGCACGACGTGGAACGACGAGTACGGGGCAGTCGCCGATCCCGAGGAGTTCGGCTGGGTGCTGGCCTACTCGCCCTACCACCACGTACGCGAGGGCGTGTCGTACCCGGCCACGCTGTTCACGGTGTTCGACGGCGACACCAGGGTCGACCCGTTGCACGCCAGGAAGCTGTGCGCGGCGCTGCAGCATGCCTCTGCTGCCCCCTTCGACCAGCGCCCGATCCTGCTGCGTCGCGAGGCCAACGTCGGCCACGGCGCCCGCGCGATCAGCCGGACCGTCGCGCTGGGCTCGGAGTCGCTGGCCTTCGCTGCTGCCCAGACCGGCCTCGTCCTCTAGCTGTCCTGTCCCGGCCTTGGGTTCGGTGTTAACGCGATTAATACCGGAACGAGGTGTTTCCGCACGAACTGTCTCACGCCATCGTCAGCGCGTCACGGAATTCGGCTAGCGCCGCCAGGGACGGGTACCGCTGGGCAGCAATCTGTCCCAGGGAGCGGGCAACCTGCAGCGCCACGTCGGTCCGGTGCTTGGGTGGCAGGCCGAGCACCGTGTCGCGGGCAAGAGCCAGAGCCTGGGCGGGCTCGTCGGATTCAAGCAGGCAGCGTGCGTGACCGAGGGCCACGAGTGCGCAGTCGAGTACCTCTGCGGCCGGATACAGCTGCGCCGCCTGGCTGAACGCCCGGCTGGCGGCCTGCCAGTCGCCGAGCACGACGAGGGTGTCGCCCATGTGGAAATACAACTGGCGCTCGGTGTAACCGAAGGCGGTGTCGCTCACCAGGTCGGCCGGCAGCTCGGTGATGGCGTCGCCCGCGCGGTCTAGCGTTGCCCTGGCCCGGTTCAGCGCGGCTCGGCGGCCACGGCTGGTGACGTACGCCAGCCGCGCCCGCGCGCGAGCCTCGATCACCGGCGCCATGACCGCG
>JASHUE010000077.1:0-5414 GCA_030040195.1 Streptosporangiaceae bacterium
CGCGGGTTGTTCAGGAACTTGCCACCGCGCATGGTGTCCCTGAAGTGCACCATCCAGTTGTCGCGGCTGTTCATGTTGCCCATCGCGGCCGCGCAGCCACCCTCGGCCATGACCGTATGAGCCTTGCCGAACAGGGACTTGGAGATGATGGCGGTCCGCTTCCCAGCCAGGCGAGCCTCGATGGCCGCGCGGAGGCCCGAGCCGCCGGCGCCGATAACGACGACGTCGTAGGGAATGCGCTCGATGTCAGTCATACCTCGCCCCGCATTAGTTGTAGAACCGCAGGTCGCTGAACACGTGGGCGGCGACCAGCCAAATGTAGAGGTCGGTCAGCATCAGCGTGCCCAGCGTTGTCCACGCTAGCTGCATGTGCCGAGCGTTCAGCCGGGAGATCTTGGTCCAGATCCAGTACCGGGCCGGGTGCTTGGAGAAGTTCTTCAGCCTGCCCCCGGTGATGTGCCGGCAGGAGTGGCAGGACAGCGTGTAGGCCCACAGCAGGATCACGTTACCCAGCATGATCAGCGAGCCCAGGCCGAACCCGAAGTTGCCGTTCGGACCGCGGAATGCCTGCGTCACGTCGTAGGTGTTCAGGATTGAGATCAGGATCACCATGTAGAAGAAGTACCGGTGCAGGTTCTGCATGATCAGCGGGAACCGCGTCTCCCCGGTGTACCGCGCGTGTGGCTCGCGTACCGCGCAGGCAGCCGGCGCGCGCCAGAATGCCCGGTAGTAAGCGCGCCGGTAGTAGTAGCAGCTCAGCCGGAACCCGAGCACGAACGGCAGCGACACGACCGCGTACGGGATGATCGGCGGCACGCTGCCGAACCAGTGCCCGAGGCTCGAGGAGCCCGCCACGCACTCGCCGCTGATGCACGGCGAGTAAAACGGGGTCAGATAGTGGTAGGCCGGGACGTAATACCACTTGCCGATGAATACGTGGACGCTCGCGTAGACGACCCAGATGGTCAGCAGCGTGGCTACCAGCGCGGGCTGCTCCCACCAGCGATCCTTCCGCAGGGTCTTCTCGCTGATCTGCGCCCGTGTTTTAGCTGGCGCATCCGATATCTGCGTCATTCGTCGACGTCTCCGCCCTGGACCTGTAGGGGACCGCTGGGTCCGCTGGCCGGGCTGGGCCGCCGCAGGGGCGGACGGGCCGGGTTGCAGCGGGCTCGCTTCGCGTCAGAAACCTTATTCCAAGGGATACCACTCTCCGGCCTCACGCGGGAGTTTGCGCCGTGTGACTCTTACTACATAGCGCAGTTCCGGCCGCCTTAACGCTCTGGCCCTGTGCCGCCTGCGTCGTTGCGGGAGACCAGGTCCCGTACCTGGTCGAGCGGCACGGCGAGGCGCGAGTGTCCCCGATAGCCGGTCATTGATTCGGCCATGAATAGCGAGTTAAGAATGGCTTCCTCGGTCGCCTCCATTGCGGCGGAGAAGAAAACATTAAGATCATTTTCGGGAACGAGGTGCGCCCGGCCCGATTCCGCGCTGTCGGCCGCTGTGCTCAGGGCCAGCGCATAGTCGCCGCTGTGGCCGGAGAAGTCCGAGCCGGTTCTGGCCATCGCGGTGATGCAACGGCGTGCTACCCGGCCAAGCTGGCGCGAGTCCAGCGGCGCGTCGGTGGCCAGCACGATCACGCACGAGTTCCCCGGCGGCTGGGCCGGCCAGGGAGACGATCCAGGAAACCCCCGCGGGGCCGGGATGGGGACGCCCAGCACCGTCAGGGTGCCGCCGAAGTTGGCCTGGACCAGCACGCCAACGGTCGACGTCCCCTCCTCGCGCCGGACCCGTCGGGACGCGGTGCCGATGCCGGCCTTGAAGCCGAGTGCGCCAGTGCCGGTGCCCGCGCCGACGCAGCCCTCGGCCACCGGGCCGCTGACGGCGTCCCGGATTGCCGCGAGCGCGTGCTGGGCCGTGATCGGCCGGCGGCGGGTATCGGACAAGTACCGGTCGTTGGTCTCGGCGACGAACGGGTTGACGCTGACTAGCTCCTCGTTCCCCGGCAGCGACAGGATGTAGCTGATCACCGCGTCCGCCACCGTGAACGTGGCCAGCGTGCTGGTGAGCAGGACCGGCGTCTCGATCTCGCCCAGCTCGTCGACCTGAGTACTGCCGACCATCTTGCCGAACCCGTTGAACGCGAACAGGCCGGCCGGAAGCGTGGACCGGCCGGTCAGCGCGTCGTGCGCAATCGCGGTCACGCCGGTGCGGATGTCACTGCCCTCGATCAGCGTCGCATGGCCGACCCGGACGCCGGGCACGTCGGTGATCGCGTTGAAGGGCCCCGGCGCCAGCCCGCCGGGAGCTATGCCAAGCTCGCGTGCTCGCATCCGGCCGGTCATCGGCTGCCGTCTGCTTCGGCGAGCGGCTGCAGTCCGAGGGCCCGGAAGAGGAACTCGACCTGCAGGAGCAGCAGGTTCTCCGCCACCTCCTCCTGAGCCGCCATGTGGGTGACCCCGGACAGCGGGAGAACCGTGTGCGGCCGCCCGGCCACCAGCAGGGCCGACGAGAGCCGCAGCGAGTGGGCCACGACGACGTTGTCATCGGCGAGCCCATGGATGATCATCAGCGGCCGGGTCAGGTTGGCCGCCTCCGCCAGCAGCGAGCTGCGCTCGTAGGCCTGCGGGCTGAGCTCAGGAAGGCCGAGGTAGCGCTCGGTATACCCGGTGTCATACAGCCGCCAGTCGGTGACCGGCGCGCCGGCGATGCCGGCGTGGAAGACATCGGGCCGGCGCAGCACGGCGAGCGCGGACAGGTACCCGCCGAACGACCAGCCCCGGATCGCGACCCTGGACAAGTCAAGGTCAGCGCATTGCTCGGCCGCGCTGTGCAGCGCCTCAACCTGGTCATCGAGCGCCGGGGTGGCGAGGTCTCCTTCCACCGTCCTGTCCCATGCCGGGCCGCGGCCTGGGGTGCCGCGACCGTCCGCGATCACGACCGCGAAGCCCTGATCGGCGAACCACTGCGAGGCTAGGTACGCGTCATAGGCCGCCGTCACGCGCTGGGAGTGCGGGCCGCCGTAGGGGTCGCACAGCACTGGCAGCCGTCCTGAGCCCGGTTCGTACCAGGAGGGCAGCAAGATTGCGGTACGCACCCGGCTTGGTCCGTTCGAATAGCTGAGCGTGACCCGCGGTGCGGGCAGGGCCGGCTGCTCGGCCAGCGAGCCGATCGTGGCGGCCTCGGTCGGCTGGCCGTCGGAGCCGGGGTGCAGGACGCGCACCGTGACGCCGCTGGCGGCGAGGGTCTTGCTGGTCAGCACCAGCGTGCCGCCTGCCAGCAGCCCGCCGTGCAGGCCCGCCTCCTGGCTGACGAGCTGAATCCCGTCCTGGCCGGCGGTCCACACCGACGTGCTCGCCGGATCCTCGGTGGAGGCCGAGAACAGGATTGTGTCGCCGTCGACGGACAGGACGCTGCGTACCTGGAGACTGGGCGGCGTCAGCAGCTCAGCGGTCCCGGCCGAGTGCTGCTCGGCGGTGCCCGCGACGAGCCGCTTCGCACCGTCGCGGTCGGCAGTCCAGACGATGCGACCGCTGCTGGTCCTGGCCGGGACCCCCTCCACCACGTCGACCCAGGCCGCGTCCTTGTCCGACCTGACGACGTCGGCTGAGCCTACGGACCGGTCGAAGGTGAGCACGCGCATCTCGCGCTGGTCCCGGCTCAGTATGACCACAAGCGGGTCCCCGGCGCTCCATTCGGCGGTGACCAGGTACGGAAAGGCCTGCAGGTCCCACTCGACCGGGGTCACCCGGCCATCGAGCGAGGCGACGAAAAGCGAGACGACTGCGTTCGGCGTGCCCGCGGCCGGGTAGTGCACCACCGTGCCTGGCTGCTCTGGGTGGGCCGGCTCGGCGATGTGCCAGCGCTGGACCGGGGAGTCGTCGACGCGTGCGACAAGGATGGCTGACCCGTCCGGGGCCCACCAGTACCCGCGGGTGCGGCCCATCTCCTCGGCGGCGATGAAGTCCGCGAGTCCGTAGGTGACGTCTTGCGTGTCGGCGGACCTGGCCAGGACGCGCTCCTGTCCGGCTTGCGGGCCGGACAGCGGGATGACCTTGAGCGCGCCCCCGTTGACGTAGGCCACGTGGCGGCCGGCCGGGTCGGGGCGGGGATCGGTGGCGGGTGTGCTGGTCCGGAGCGGCCGCACGCCGCCCTCGCGCAGGTCGGCCGCGTAGACGTGGCCAGCGAGAGCGAAGGTCGCGACCGTGAGGTCGGCGTCGGTCGCGAAGCCGACGATGCCGGCGGCGCGCTCCCTGACCCGCTCCCGGCGGGCCCGCTCGACCGGGTCCTCCGCGGCGCCAGCGATCAAGATGTCGGCCGGGTCGGCAATGAGCCGCTCCTGGCCGCTGGCCACATCCAGGGTCCACAGGCAGGTAAGCGGGTCGGACCCCCCGCGGGAGCGCAGGAACGCCACGGTGCCGCCGTCGGGCGAGATCTGGAACGACCTCGGCGCACCGAGCGTGAAATTTCTGGTCCTCGCGTTCTGGCGTGGGAAAGAGTCGGTCACGGCACAAGATCCTGCCAGCCTCGCCGGGTCCGGGGGTCGGTAGGCTCGCGCATATGACCAAATCGGACGGTGCTGATTCGGGGGACGACCCCCGGAGCCCCCGCGGTGCTGGCTCGGGGGACGACCCCCGGAGCCCCCGCGGTGGACGCTTGATGCTCGTGCACGCGCATCCGGATGACGAGTCCATCGGGACCGGGGCGACCATGGCCAAGTACGCGGCCGAGGGCGCGCACGTGACGCTTGTGACCTGCACGCTCGGCGAACTCGGCGAGATCATCCCGCCCGAGCTTGCGCACCTGGCGTGGGACGCGGACGGGGGTCTCGGCCAGTACCGGATCGGAGAACTGGCCGCGGCCTGTGCCGCGCTGGGCGTGACCGATCACCGGTTCCTCGGATATCCCGGCAAATGGCATGATTCAGGCATGATGGGCACGCCTTCCAATGACTGGGAAGGTGCGTTCTGGCGGGCCGATGTGGACGAGGCCGCCCGCGACCTGCTGACCGTGATTACCGAGGTACGTCCGCAGGTCATCGTCACCTACGACGACAACGGCTTCTACGGCCATCCTGACCACATCCAGGCCCATCGCGTCGCCTGGAGAGCCTTCGACCTCGCCGATGGGCTGGTGAGCAAGTTCTACGCGACCGCGATGCCGAAGTCCGTGCTGGCCGAGGCAATGGCGCTGCTGCACGAGGACGGGACCGATGTCGGCGAGCTCGGCGGGGCCGACTTCAGCCGGGTTGAGTCGGTGGACGACCTGCCGTTCGGCACCGAGGACGAGAAGGTGACCACCGAGATCGACGCGCAAGAGTACCTGGACGCCAAGCTCGCGGCGATGCGGGCGCACGCCAGCCAGATCGCGGTGGACAGCCCGTTTTTCGCGCTGTCGGACATGGTCGGCCGGCGGGC
>JASHUE010000732.1:0-6475 GCA_030040195.1 Streptosporangiaceae bacterium
CATCCGCGTCGCCAGTGGTGAGGTCTTTCCCGTCTGCGGAGTAGGCGAGAACGGTCACAGCGCTCGTACCGACGGTCAGAAACCGGTCAAGCGGCTGCCTTCCCGCCGCGATCAGGGCGGTGCGCGCCTCGGTGGTAGGGGCGCGTTGATAGGCAGCCACGCTGAGCAGCATTGCAAGTGGCGCATTCGTGGCCGACAAGTTGGTAGCCGCGCCCGCCAGTTGGTCGGCCTGCGCGATGTGGGACTGAGTGACGGCGGTATTGCGCTGCACAATGGCGACGACGGACAGGGCGACAGCCATGGCAAGGGCGGATAGTGCCGCCGTGAGGCCCAGGCGAAGCCGCCCGGTCGCGCCGCGCCGGCTGGCGGCGAGGTAGGCGTACTGCTGGGTAGTCGGCTGTTCCCGATGCGAACCCTTGCTCTCTGACCAGGCTTCGGCCGCCTTGAGATCAGCTCCGCGTAGCAGGAAGCTGCGATCCCCACCGCTGGCTTCCCACTCGCGGGCGCGAGCGGCCAGACGGGTACTGGCGTCGCGCCACTCTAGGTCTGCATCGAGCGCATCTATGAGCCGATCGACTTGGGAGGCACGGTCATCGGGAGACTGGAAGTCGAGCCAGTTAGGTGCTGTCAGGGACGCTGGCAGGTCATCGGGCGGGACATGGCTCAGGACGATCGGGATGATCCGCTTATGCTGGGCGACGGCAGCCGCCAGTTCGGCCATGCATTCAGCAGACGCGGCGGAGTCGGGGCTGATCACGAATATGAAGGCATTGGCCAGCTCAATACCTCTTGTTATCCTGGCCCGCCAGTCCGCGGCGGGTTCTATGTGAGAGCGATCGATCCAGATCTGCTTGCCTCGATCCGCTAGCTCTTGGCTGAGCCAGTCGACGAACTCTCTATCCGCCGGTCGCCTTGCATAGGAGATGAAGCCATCAAGCCGTTCGTCGGTAACGGGCGGATCATTGGGCACGGCCGCCGCGCCAACACGGTCGGGGCCTGGCTCCGCGCCCGCGCCCCTGGTGCCGCCCCGCCCGACGGATATGCCATCGCTGTCGACCACGTCGAGCCCCCCGGCCGCGCCACTCTGGTATTGGACCGTTGGCCCGCCACGCCTATAGACACCGGACCAATGCCTCTATCCTCCCAGATTCCGGTGTGCTGGCAATATGCTGACGAACCCGCGGCATATTTCGGAGCAGCAGAAACCTCAGTCGTTTTATGAACTAAAGCCGGGCACGGGCGCCACCATGCCGATCGATCCACATGTAGGTACCATGCGGGACATGATGGTGGGGGATACCGGAAGCCGGGTCTCGCAAACCGCTGATCCCGTGCCGTTCCGCTTGCGCATCGGAGTGACCGGCCACCGGCAGCTGCCCACAGGTATTGACTGGGACAAGCGGATTGCGGACGCGCTGCGACTGATAGAGGCACGGCTGGCTCCCGCGGGTGACACTCCCCTGGCCTGGTTGGTTATCTCGTCGCTGGCCGAGGGGGCCGACAGGCTGGTCGCGGAGGCCGTCCTCGCCCGGCCCGGCTCACTGCTGGAAGTCCCCCTCCCGCTTTCCACAGACGATTACCAGACCGATTTCAAATCCGACGAATCAAGAGCCGAATTTACCGAGCTCTATGGGCAAGCATCGCTGGTCACGCACGCGCCGTCCTTTGAGTCGCGGGAGTCAGCATACGAGTGGGCCGGGCTGGCCATGGTGGGCCGCAGCGATATCGTGATCGCGATATGGGATGGTCTGCGCTCCCGAGGCGTGGGTGGTACCGCTGATATCGTTGATTTGGCTCGCCGGCACGGCCGCCCTGTCGTGCATATACCGACCGGGCGCAGTCAGAAGACCCAGGTCTTGCATCCCTACGCTGAAGAGGAGCCCAGCTCCTCGCAGAAGGCAGGCGGGCAGGCCTCCTCGGGCGCTGACGCCCCGCCGCCGCAACGGGTGTCTGAGGTCGATCCGTTTACCCAGCTGCGCCGGGCCCTGCACGGCATGGAGGCTTACAACCGGATCGACGTCGGCGCCGACGCGCTCGCCGCGGCCAGCCACATGGCGAGGGCCGACCTCATGGAGTCCATTGCGCCCGAGGGCAGGCCGATCTGGGAGCCGGTCGCGTCCTGGCTGATCCCCTACTACGCCACGGCAGATCTCCTGGCGAAGGCGGCCAGGACCAGGGTTAAGTGGCTGCTGGCGGTGACGTTTACCTTCCCCGTGCTGGCCATCGCCACGGTCGCGATCCAATCGGAATTTCTGCCAAGGCTCCGGGAGCTGCTCTGGGTGGAAGTAGTGTTCCTTCTCGGCGTTCCGCTGGTGATGGGCCTGGACCGCATTTCCCGGCTCCACCCTGAGCGGGCTGAGAAGAAACGCCGCCGACGACGGCTTCCAATGTCAGCACAGCAACAATGGGTAACGTGTCGGCACCTGGCCGAAAGGCTGCGATCGGCTTTCTTCCTGGCGGTAGTTGAGTCGCCTCCCGCCGTGGAGCCGGAAGAGGAGGCCAGAGGGGCCGACGACGACGGCGGCGTGATGGCGGCGGCGGATCTGCAGCCACGCGAAGTTGTCACTACGCCGGTCCAGAGCTTCCGCGAGTCAGCCGAAGCCTGGCCGTCGCGGTTCTACGCCGAGATCTGGCTTCGGCGGGCGCCCGTTGTCGTGACCAATTCTGACCTTCCAATCGTGCGTCACGTCATGGCCGAGCAGTGGATCCGCGGCCAGGAGGCCTACCACTTCGAGGCTGCCCGCCGGAATCAGCGTAATGACCGCCTGGCGACGATCATCATCATCACCATCTTCATACTGACCGCTGTTGTCGCCGCACTGCACGCGACGGGCGTGGGTGCTGGCAACAACTCTGCGGAAAAGTCACTGACGCTCATTGCCATTGTCTTCCCGGCGCTTGCGGCGGCGGCCACGACAGTTACCCACCACTTCGAATTCCGTCGCCACCGCGACACATCGGAGTCGATGAAGCGCCGCCTCCGGTACGCGGCGGACGTCGTAGGGCGGGCCCCTACGCTGCGCGAACTCCGGCGAGAAGCAGAAGCGGCCGAACGCCTGATGATGACGGAGAACCGCGAGTGGTTCACGTTGATGCGACTGCACGAGTTGGAGCTGCACGCATAACTCCAGTCGCAGCGCGAAGTCGACCACCTGGTGAGAGACCTCACCTAGATGTCTCGATCACCGTGATCAACAGCAGGTAGACGCGCCCTAGGGTGACCCGGCCTGGCCCCCAACTCAAACTTTCGGGAAGCCAGGGCAACATCCAGGGCGCCCGACTGCATCTAATTATGTATGAAGGGGCATGAAATTCGCCCTTCCGACGGGGGCGCCGGGCTGACGGCTGAAAACGGGGCGGCGGAAGCCTTAACCGGGACCGGCCAGGAATCCGCGGCTCGGGTCCACGGGGATTCAGGGCAAGGAACGGCGAAACAGCGCAGCAGCTTTCATGGGCTGGATCGGCCGGCCGCCGCAGGGGTGCGCCCGGGCAACAGGCTCCCAGCTTGGCGCGCGAGCACCTGGCTGCTCATCGGCTGGACTCTGACGGTCGGGCTGTGGATTGTCGCGGAGATCTCGCGCCTCGACGCCTGTCCCTACTACGCAGAGCACGGCACCGGATGCAGCATCAGCTTGGCCCCCTCGCTCAGAGACGGCGCTACCCTCGCGGCCCTGGTCGCGGTCTGGCTGGCCGGGGTCGCAGCCCTGCTGCTGCTGCGCCGGCTGGACCAGACCAACGCCCGCACCGCGACCGCCGCGAGCCCGCGGAGGTCCCGCTGGCCGGTGCTGGTCGCCGCCAGCCTCGCCGGAGTGCTGGCCGGGGCGCACCTCCTCCTTCTTGCGCCAATGATCAGCGATCCCGTCTGCGCGACTCCGGTGCACGTGAACAGGTTCATGGCATATCCGCTGAACTGTGACTCCACCCTGTTTCTCCAGTTGGCCCATCACCCGTCTGATCTGCTGGCTAAGGCGAACTTCGGCCATGGCTCCTCCGCTCAGCGGGCCGCGGCGGCTAAGCGCCTCAGGCGGGATCACCTCCGGCAGTCGCGGCCCGGCTATGTCGCGCTCAGCGCGCTCGCCACCCGAATCCTGGGCTCGACGGCCGCCCGGCTGGGCCTGGACCGGGCGTACGGGCAGACCGATACCGCCTACATCCCGCTGATCCTCATCAACTTGGTGATCGTCGTGGCAGCCGTCGCGCTACTCGCCCGGCTGCTTCGCCGGCTCGGCGCGCCGACTGCGGTGGTGGTCACGCTGTGTTCGCTGCTGGTGCTTAACGACCTCATGAAGGCGTTCTTCTGGACGCCGCACCAGCAGATGTTCGCGCTCCTGACCCCGCTGGTGACGATCGCGGCCGGGCGGTGGCTGATCCTGGAGCGGCCGCGCTTGCTCGCCGTGGCGACGCTGGGTCTCGGCCTCGGACTGGGCGCGCTGATCTACCCGAACGTCATGATCACTGTGGGCGTGCTGACCGTTATCCTCCTCGCCCGCGGGTCGCGGGGCGCCGGTCAGGTGGTGATGCTCTGGGTGTCGGTCGCGATCGCGCCAGCCGGCTGGATCGTGATCTGCCGCAAGATCAGCGGCACCTATCTCAACAATGACGTTGCCCATTACCGCGAGTTCGTATGGCTGCCTGAGGCATTCAGTCAGGGGTGGCGGGTGTTCTCGGCCAGGCTGGAGCTGGCATCGGTGGCCAGCATCCGGGAGCTGATGGGCGCCGACGGGCTCGTGCTCGCCGTCCTGGCCGCTTTCATGGTGGTCGCGATCCTGGCGGGTGTGCGGCTGGGCCCCACCACCAGGCAGGACAAGGCGACGCTGACCGCCGCGGGCCTCACGATCGTGTTCTCGCTCTTGTTCGGCTGGGGAGTCGGAATCATCACCACCAGGGTCATGTTCGAGGCCTACCCGGCGCTCCTCGTGCTCGCGGGCTGGATGGCTACGCGCTTCGCGGCCAAGTCGCGAGTCACCCTGCTGGTCGCGTCCTACGGACTTGCAGTCATCGCTGTCGCGAATGCCCTGCACGAGGTCCTGACGCACGGCCCATACTCCTGACCACCGGCTCGTGGCAGACGAGGGCGCAAGAATCGGCAGTTTGTCGACACTGCGTGCGCACCAAGTTGTGAGCGTGCAGACTATCGTCAGCAAATCTTCAGCCCCGGTAAATCCGCATCTATCTGTCGATGGGAGTCGGCAACCCCGCAGAACGGAAAACGTGATCCCCTTGGAACGGGATAGCGCTCGTGGCAGTGCCCGGATCTCGTACCTGGCCAGGATTCCAGCGCCGGTCCCTCGGCTAAGGCCAGATGCCAAGACGCTGGTGTCGGTGGTCATCCCGACCTATAACTACGCCCGGTTCCTGACCGATTCGGTCGGCAGCACGCTCGCCCAACGCGGCGTCCACGTGCAGGTCATCGTCGTCGACGACTGTTCCACCGACGACACGCCGGCAGTCTGCGCACAGCTCGCGACCGATGACCGGGTGACCGTGGTGCGGCACGAGCACAACGAGGGCCATGCCGTCACCTTCAACGACGGCTTTGCTCGTGCGGCGGGCGAGCTCGTCGTCAGGCTCGACGCCGACGACGTCCTCACGTCCGGATCACTGGCCCGCGCAGCCGCGCTATTTGATACCTACCCGAACGTCGGGCTCGTCTACGGCCATCCCCACCACTTCGCTGGCCCGGTTCCCGCCCACGCCAACCTCCAGGTGCGCGCCTGGAGCATCTGGGCCGGACATGACTGGCTCGCTGACCGTTGCCGGAAGGTCGTGAGCTGCATAACCACTTCCGAGGCAGTCGTCCGTACCAGTGTCATGCGGCAGATCGGCGGCTGGGAAACCCGGCTCAAGCTTGCCGGGGACATGAAAATGTGGCTCAGCGTCGCCGCGCTGGCCGACGTCGGCCACATTGATGGACCCGACCAGGTTTTCCATCGCGAGCACCCCGATAGCGTCAGCGCCACCCAAGACCAGGACCCCTACACCGACCTCCGGGAACGACGGGCCGCGTTCGAGCTCTTCTTCGCCGACATGCGCAGCCACCTCTCCAGCCCTGGACCCCTCTACCAGCGGGCCATGGCCTCGCTCGCCGACGAGGCACTCCTCCACGCCTGCCGCGCCTACGACCGCAACCGCCTCGCAGAAACTGACGTCCAGGCGTTCCTCGACTTCGCCGCTGACACCTTCCCAGCCGTCCAGGACCTCCCGCACTGGCAGCCGCTGCAGCGTCGGCAGCGGATGAGCGGTGCCACCGCCTACCAGACCCTCTTCTTCGTCTCCAGCCTCGCCTCCCGGCGCCTGCGCTCAAAAACCCAGTACCGGCACTGGCAACGGACCGGGCTGTAGTTGCTCGCCCTCAGCTACTGGCGATCACTGAACAGCACGCCCGGCCCCGCATCCCTCCGCGGGAGCTGCCGCCTTGACCGCTAACCAGGCTGCGTTCGCCCACCGCGGCTAACCGCCTCGACGATGGACTAAC
>JASHUE010000733.1:0-5254 GCA_030040195.1 Streptosporangiaceae bacterium
GACCACACCCGAGACCTGCACGGGCGGCTGGTCCGGCAGTTGGCGGGAGGTGACGACAACGTCGTCCAGCTGCAGGTACTGCTCCGGACTCACCGCCACCGAGAACTGCAGCGGCGTGGCCGCGACCGTCCCGACGACGAGCCCGACAGTTCGCTCGGCATCGAATGCTTCCGCCACTCTGAAATCCTCTGCCCGGGGCCCGATTAATGCGCCGCGAGCCCGCCTGAGCAGGCTGCGCTTACAGGAGCTATGTTGCCCGTACCGGTCGCGAGACTGCCGGTCAACGCGAGATCTGAGCGGGCGTTCCCGAGTCCGTGGCCCGGACCGCAACGCCGAGCTGGCGGGCGTGGACGACCGTCAGTCGGCCGGGGCCGGAGCCATGCCGAGTACGCCTCGTACCGCGGCGGCGATCTTCGCCTCGTCGGGCAGCACGTACGCTTCCATCGGCTCGCTGTAGGGAATCGTCGCGTCGAGCGCGGTGACTTGGGTAACAGGGGCCATGAGCGAGGAGAAGCCGTGCTCGGCAATCTCGGCAGCGATGATTGCGGCCGCGGAGCCATGCCGGGTGGCCTGGTCGACGAGCACGACGTGGCCGGTCTTGGCGACCGAGGCAAGGATCGTCTCGGTGTCCAGCGGTTCCAGCGTGCGCGGATCGATTACTTCGGCCTCGATGCCCTCGGCGGCCAGCGATTCCGCCACGGCCAGTGCCTTGCCGACCATCCAGCCGGTAGCAACGATCGTCACGTCTGTGCCGGATCGCCGTATTGCCGCCTGGCCGAACGGCACCAGGTACTCGCCCTCGGGCACTTCCCCCGGCTCCAGCGTCAGCAGGTAGTGGTGGAAGAAGCACACGGGGTTGTCGTCCCTGATCGCGGTGGCCATCAGGCCCTTGGCGTCAGCCGCAGTAGCCGGCAGCGCCACTTTCAGGCCAGGCACGCCGGTGAACATGCTGTAGATCGAGCCCGTGTGCTGGCCTGACCAGCCGGCGGTGAACCCGTAGCCGGCCTTCAGCACCAGCGGCACGCTCACCTGGCCGCCGCTCATGTACCGCATCCGCGGCGCCTCGTTTACCACCTGGTCCATCGCGACGAGCATGAACTCGGCCATGTACAACTCGACCACCGGCCGATAGCCGGCCAGAGCCGCGCCGACCGCCATGCCGATCTCGGCGGTTTCCGAGATCGGGGTCACCCGGACCCGCTGGTGGCCGAATGCCTTGAGGAACTCGTCGTTCTCGGTGGTCGCGATCTGCTGTCCGTAGTAGAGCACCGTCTCGTCGCGGGCCATTTCCAGGTGGATGGCCTCATTGATGGCCGCGATATAGGGGAGTTCCCTCGTCACGACGATGCGCCTCCCTATGCGTACACGTAGCTGACGGCGGCTTCAGCCGCCGGGTAGGGGCTGGCCAGCGCGAAGTCGACCGCCGCCTGCATCTCCGCGCGTACCTCCGCGCCGATCTGGTCGGCCTGACCGGGCCCGAGAATGCCCTGCGTGACGAGACGACCGCGGAAGGCGGGAACGGGGTCGTTGCGTTTGGCCGCCTCATACTCCTCAAGGTTGCCGAACACCTCGATCGCCTCGTGCTCGGGGAAGTGCAGCGGCACGCCGGGCGGGGCAATGATGTTGCCGTGCGCGCTGAGCCGGTAGACCAGGGACTCCACCAGTGTCGGGCCGCCACCGTCGCGGGCCCGTGCCGCCGCCTCAGCCATCGCGTCGTGCACCGCGACCGGATCCTTGCCGTCCACCGTGACGCCGGGCATGCTGAACGCTCTGGCCTTGACCGATAGCTGGTCGCCCGCAGCGGCGTTGGCGTCCTCCTGCTCGACGCGGGTGACCACGTTGTAGGAGTTGTTCTCCAGCACGTACACGACCGGCAGCTTCCACAGCGAGGCGATGTTCAGCGATTCGGCGAACGCGCCCTGCTTGCTGGCTCCGTCGCCAAAGAAGCACAGCACCACCTGGCCCTGCCCCCGGATCTGGGCGGCGTAGGCGGCTCCGGTGGCGTGCGGGATGCCCTGGCCGACGATGCCGGAGGTGCCGAGGAAGCCACGGGCAGGGTCGCAGAGGTGCATCGAGCCCCCGTAACCGCCGCACAGACCGTCCGCGCGCCCGTAGATCTCAGCCATGATCGCCTTGGGCTCGGTGCCCAAGACGATCGGATAGCCGTGGCACCGGTAGGTGGCGAGCAGTTGGTCGCCGGGCCGCATCGCAGCCACCGAGCCGACGATCGACGCCTCCGCGCCGTCAGCTAGGTGAGTGTGGCCGCGAATCACGCCAGGGTGCTCTTCGAATGACCGCTTGACCCGCTCCTCGAACTCGCGGATGCGCAGCATCTGCCGGTACATCCAGACCAGCCGGCTGCTGTCCGGTTCGGTCATCTGGTCCTCCTTCTGCCAGGTACTCGGGCCGCCGGTCATCCCTGGCTGTCGTGCAGCACCGCCGCGGTTGTGTCGAACGCCCGCTGGAACTCCACTTCAATCGGCAGGCCGCGCTGCTCAGCCGAGAGCACCTCGACGCCCCACGGCCCGCGGTAGCCGGCCGCGGTTACCGCGGCGAGGTAGCCTGCCAGGTCGAACTCGCCCTCACCCGGCAGCTTGCGGTGGTTGAGGGTCTCATCGCCCAGATCGGGCATGTCGGTCAGTTGCCCGTCAGACAGCTCGACCCAGGCCAGGTACTGCGACGGGACGCGGCGGAGCTCGGCGGGGGCTATGCCGAGCTTGGCCATGTGCCAGGTGTCGATCGCCAGGCCGCCGTTCGGCTGCGCCGCTCCCTCGACCAGGCGCAGCGCGGCGTCAAGGGTGCGCACGTTGGCGTCGAACGGCATGAACTCGTAGGCGACCTGCGCGTCGGTGTGGGCTGCCGCGTCCTGGCACAGTTCGGCGAACGTCTCGGTGACCCGGTCAAGCTCGCACGGCCTGCCGAGCAGGTTGCCCACTTTGATGTGGTGCGCGCCGAAGGCAGCGGCCGTGTCGAAGAGCAGCCTGCGCCGCCTGTCCGACTCTGCGCGCGCCGGGTCGGCCGGGTCGGCGAAGAAGTCGGTCAGGAACTCGGCTTCGAAGCAGCTGAGCCCTGCCTCCGTGAAGATTCGGCTCAGCTCGGCGAGCGAGCGGCTCTCCAGCAAGTGCTCGACGTCGGCATGCCACAGGCCGAGGCCGATGAAGCCGGCCCTCGCGGCCTCGCGGCACCGGTCGGGCCAGTCGAACAGGCTCCACTCCCGGCCGATGGCTGGTTCAGCCGGCCCGGAGACCGTCCAGTACAAGGCCACTATCCCGGCGTCCGCCATCGGTGCCCCCTTTGGGCTGAACGGCGATTGGGCATCACGCTACCGACGCACGGGAATCGGGACTAGTCCAAAGTTCCGCTACTCTCGCCAACCTGGATGTCATACGTGAGCCGTTCCGGAGACGACCCCATGACCAAGCTCCCGGATAAGTCCGTGCGAACGGGTACGGCTCAGCCGCGAGTGGCGTGAGCGATGATGGTCAGGTCCAGAAAGCGGCCCGCCAGGCCTTTCTTCTTGGTGAGGCCCTGAGCGTACCGGTCGATCCTGGTTGTGGCCTTCACGAAAAGCCCGTTCTCATCGGCGTGAGCCTCGGTAACGACCAGTTCCGCCGGGGCGCTGACACCCCGGACGGTGATCTGGCCACGCACCAGCCACCGGTCACCGTCGAGGACCACATCGCTCGAGGCAAACGAGATCTGCGGGTGCTCGCCTGCGTGCAGAAAGTTTGCGGACTTGATGTCCTTATCCCTCGCGGCGTTGCCGGTATGGAAGCTGGTCGCATCAATCACCGCAGATGCGGTCGAGGACGTGACGGGATCGACGATCGTGATGTCCCCGGAGACCAGCCGGAAAGTCCCCGTAACCGCGGCCAGGCCGAAAAAGTGCCGGGTGGCAAAGCTAATCGAGGAGGCTTGAGGATCGAGCCGGTAGGTCCCGGCTGCGGGGATCTGGACGGTCGCGGAGTCGGGCATTGGCGTGAGCCCTTCCTAGTCGTTACAAGCCGGCATTCACGCGCCTCTGGCGACCTTAGTAAACGCAGCCGGGTCACTCAGTCGCGGGGGGAGGCACTCCGATCAGGGCGGGCCGGCCCGGTCGACGCGACAGCGGATCGGGCGCTGCGTCATGGCAGGCACTCGAGCAGGGCGGTGACCTGCTCGGGTCCGGGCAGGCCGTTGATCTCGGCCTGGATCCGGCGTGCCGCTGCCCGGTAGGGCGCGCCGGTCACTGTGCCGGCCATCTCCGTGACGGCCTCGGCTACGTCCTGCGGGGTGAGGGTCATCGGGTCGAGTTCGCGCGCGGTGCCGAGTTCCACGCACCGCTGGCTGTTGTGCGGCTGGTCGGCCCCGATCGGCATGAGCAGCGAGGGAAGTCCGTGAGCGAGGGAGCCGATCAGTGTTCCGGAACCGCCGTGCGAGATCACCAGGTCGCAGCCGGGCAGGATCTGGTCTTGCGGGATGAACGACTCGATCCGGATATGGTCGGGCAGGGGACCAAAGGAACCGGGGTCGAGACGCGGGCCCACGGTCACCACCACGTCCACCGGAAGATCGCGCACGCCCGCGAGGACCTTGGCAAAGAGTTCGCGGTAGGTGTCGTATGTGCCGAGGGTGAAGTAGATGGCCGGCCGCGCGTTGCCGCCTGCCGGTACCGGCACGGCGTGGTCACCGCGGCACCAGAACGTGTCGGCCGGCAGCGGGTACCGAGGGTCGCGCAGGCTCGGCGGCGCGGGCATGATTAGCAGATCGCCTCGGAGGGCGGCGAGCTCAGGGTCGGGGGGCAGGCCGTATTCCGCGCGCAACGCGTCCAGCGGCTCGGCGACGACGTCGGGGCGTATGAGCCCGCCGGCGAGCAGCACGATGACCGTCGCGCACGGTATCCCGAGAGTCTGCGCGGCGATCGCGGTGCCGAAGTCGACCTCATCGCGGACGATCGCGTCCGGCTTCCAGTCCAGCGCGAGCACCCTGACTGCCGTTGCGTGGTTCCGAGCCCCGCGGCCGGCGAAAGCCTCCCGCATGGTTCTTTCCTCGCGCTGCGGATCAGGAGCCGTCAAGGGCCCCAACTCGGCGGTGGCCTGGCGAGGGCGGCGTTCGCTCGTGCGCAACGCCGCGAAGCCCGACGCGACGATCTCTTCCTGCATGCCGCCCGGCCCCGCAATCACCACAGCGTGACCAGCTGCCCGCGCGGCCCGGGCGAAGGGCAGCAGCGGACGTAGATGTCCGCTTCCCCCCGTGAACGCGAACATCAGGCGCA
>JASHUE010000734.1:0-3141 GCA_030040195.1 Streptosporangiaceae bacterium
AGCGTCAAGGCGGGCCTCGGTCAGGTGGTGTACCAGGTGCGGATCAGGGGCCCGAGAGTCGACGTCAGCCGGTACGAGGGGGTGCCCGACTACAGCGCCGAGATCGAGAAGACATTCGAGCGATTCCAGCAGGGCGCGGCCAAGGACTACCTGATTCAGTACCGGACCTGGCCTGGCATGACCCATGTCGGCGCGCAGATCGCGGAACTCGTCGCCAGGCTCTTCCCGCGCGAGTTCTCCGCGCTCACCAGCTACTACGCGCGGCACGCGGGGTTCTCCGACCCGGTGATCAGCCAGTTCACCCGCGAGCTGCAGTTCTACCTGGCCTACCTCGACTACGTCAGGCCGCTGCGCTCGGCCGGACTCAGCCTCTGCTACCCGGAGCTCACCGAGGCCGGCCAGCACATCTTCGCCCGCGACACCTTCGACCTGGCGCTGGCGGCCAAGCTGACCCCGGCCGGCAAGGCCGTCGTGACCAACGAGTTCGACCTCACCGGGCCAGAGCGCGTGATCGTCGTCACAGGGCCCAACCAGGGCGGCAAGACGACCTTCGCGCGGACCTTCGGCCAGCTCCATCACCTGGCGAGCACGGGCTGCCCCGTACCTGGCAGCGCAGCGCGCCTGCTGCGATACGACCGGATCTTCACCCACTTCGAGCGGGAGGAGGACATCGCCAACCTCACAGGAAAGCTGGAAGACGACCTCATCCGGATCCAGAAGGCCCTCCTCTCGGCGACGCCCCAGAGCATCGTGATCATGAACGAGATCTTCACGTCTACCACGCTCGGCGACGCCAGGTTCCTGGGCGAGAAGGTCCTGGCGAAGGTCATCGACCTGGATCTGGTGTGCATTTACGTCACGTTCGTCGACGAGCTGGCATCGCTGGCCCCGTCGGTGGTCAGCATGGCCAGCACGATCGTGCCAGGCAACCCCGCGGAGCGGACCTACAAGGTCGTGCGCAAGCCGGCCGACGGACTGGCCTACGCGCTGGCCATCGCGGACAAGCACCACGTCACCTATGAGCAGCTCAAAGGCAGGCTGACGTCGTGAAGGCCCACCTGCTGTTCCCGGCCGCGGACTTCGACTTTGAAGCCGATCCTCCCCCGCACAGCGCCGACCTCATCCAGGACCTGGCACTGACCACGCTGCTGAGCGCGATGGCGGCCGGGGATCAGTTCCTATTCGACGTCTCCACCAAGGTCTTGCTCGCGGGTCTCACGGACACCGGCGACATCCGCTTCCGGCAGGCCATACTCGCCGACTGCATCGCCCAGCCCGAGATCGTCCGTGAAATGTACCGCGTCGTTTGCGAGGCGCTGCACGACAAGCGCAAGGTGTGGGGTTTCTTCTCCTCGCAGCAACCGACCTCGATACTCTCCGCGGCGGTCGGCCAGCTCGATGTACTGATCGTCAGGCTCAGGGAGCTCCGCCAGATCGCCGACGAGCACGCGGCGAAGTTCGCCTCCGACGGGCTGACCACGCTCCTGCGCGGCTTGCAGCGCGAGCTGGACGACGAGTACTTCGAGACGCTCAGCCACCATCTCAGGCAACTGCGCTTCCGCAACGGCGAGCTCCTTAGCGCGCAGCTGGACCGGGACAACAGCGGGATCAACTACGTCCTGCGGTCCGGAGGTTCCCGCCGGGGGTGGAAGGAGCGCGTCGGGATCGAGCCGCGCTCTGTCTACTCCTTCTCCATTCACCCGCGGGACGAGGCTGGGGCCCACGCGCTGCAGGACATCGCCAACCGCGGCATCAACCTGGTCGCCAACGCGGCTGCCCAGTCGGCCGACCACGTGACCAGCTACTTCACCATGCTCCGGGCCGAACTCGGCTTTTACGTCGGCTGCCTGAACCTGCATGACCAGCTGACCGCGAGGGACCAGCCGACCGCGTTCCCGTACGCGGCACCCTGGGCCAGTGAGCTGGAGTTCTCGTGCACGGACCTGCGCGACGCCAGTCTCGCCCTCCGGGCGGAACGCGTGGTCGGCAACGACGTCGACGCCGACGGCAAGAGGCTGGTTATCATCACCGGCGCGAACTCCGGCGGGAAGTCCACGTTCCTGCGCAGCGCCGGCCTGGCCCAGCTCATGATGCAGAGCGGCATGTTCGTCACCGCAAGGGCGCTGCGCGCCAGCGTCTGCCGACAGGTCTTCACCCACTTCATCCGGGAGGAAGATCCAGAGATGATCAGCGGGCGCCTGGATGAAGAGCTCAAGCGAATGAGCGCGATCGCTGATCATGCCGGCCCGCAGTGCCTCGTGCTGTTCAACGAGTCATTCGCGGCGACGAACGAGCGCGAAGGATCGGAGATCGGCCGCCAGGTCGTCAGCGCACTGCTCGAGGCCGATATCAGGGTTTACTTCGTCACCCACCAGTTCGACTTCGCCGACAGCTTCCACCGCCGCCGCCCCGACTCTGCCCTGTTCCTGCGGGCACCCCGGCAAGACGACGGACAGCGGACGTTCAAGCTCATCGTGGCCGAGCCACTGCCGACCAGCTACGGACGCGACATCTACGATCGCATCGGTGGCTGGCTGGGCGAGCAAACGGCCTGGGCAGCGCAGCCGGCTGCCGGAGCGCCGTCGTCGGGCTGAGGGACATGACGTGTCAGCATCGGCACCGCGTCCAGTCCGGCGGAACGATTCGGTCGTTTATCGCTAGGTCAGCGCGGAAGCTGCTGTGTCGGGCAGGTCAGTTATGGCCCGCACCGTGGTCACCTCCTTGAGCGTGATCAGCGTCGGACCGTCTAGCTGCTCGACCGACGGCAGGAACGCGCGCACCCTGTCGGCCTCGTCGATGACCTCGATCAGGACGGGCTCACGACCAGTCAGGCCAGCCAGCCCCGGTCGCTGGAAGTTCGCCGAAGCACCGAATCCCTGCAGGGCGCGGACTGCGGTGGCGCCGCGCAGGCCGGTGCAGCGGGCCCGGTCAATGATCTCGTGGTAGAGCGGACGGCCCGCGTACGTGTCACCGGCGCGCACGAAGATGCACAGCTGTAGCTCGGACTGCCGTACCCAGGGCTTCGGGGGCAGGCCCGGCCTGGTCTTCACTGGCCGCTCAGCAGCAGCACCGGTACCGAACAACTCTGGACAGCACAATCGGCCACCTGACCGAGCCGGGACTTGCGGCGCCGCCCGTCGC
>JASHUE010000735.1:0-10627 GCA_030040195.1 Streptosporangiaceae bacterium
CGCGGCCGACGCTGTGCTGTTCGTGGTGGACGCGGTGGTCGGCGTTACCGACGCCGACGCCGCGGTTGCCGCGGTCCTGCGCCGGTCTCGCAAGCCGGTTGTACTCGCCGCGAACAAGGTCGACGACGCGCCGGGGGAGCCGGAGATCCACTCGCTGTGGTCGCTCGGCCTCGGCGAGCCGGTGCCGGTCAGCGCCCTGCACGGCCGCGGCAGCGGCGACTTGCTCGACGCGATCCTGAACACGTTGCCGCAAGCGCCCAGGGAGCGCGATGAACCGACCGGCGGTCCGCGCCGGGTGGCGCTCATCGGGCGCCCGAACGTCGGCAAGTCCAGCCTGCTGAACAAGCTGGCCGGCGCCGAACGCGTGCTGGTGGATTCGGCGGCCGGGACTACGCGTGATCCGGTTGACGAGCTCATCGAGCTTGGCGGCAAGACGTGGCGGTTCGTGGATACCGCGGGGATCAGGCGACGGGTGCACAACACGCAGGGCGCCGACTACTTTGCCGCGCTGCGAACCGAGCGGGCGCTGGAGCGGGCCGAGGTGGCCGTCGTGCTGGTCGATGCGAGCGAGCCGCTAGCCGAGCAGGATCTGCGCATCATCTCGATGGTCATCGACGCCGGCCGGGCCCTGATCATCGCCTATAACAAGTGGGATCTGGTGGATGCTGACCGGCGCGAATTCCTCGACAAGGAGATCGACCGGCAACTGCACAACGCACGGTGGGCTCCACGGGTCAACATCTCCGCGAAGACCGGGTGGCACGTGGACCGCCTCGTTCCCGCCCTGGAACTCGCCCTGGACAGCTGGGAGACCAGGGTCCCGACCGGCCGCCTGAATACATGGCTGACCGCGCTGATCGCCGCGACCCCGCCGCCGCTGCGCGGCGGCAAACAGCCCAAGATCATGTTCGCCACGCAGGCGGGCACCAGGCCGCCGCACTTCGTGCTGTTTACCTCGGGCTTCCTGCAGGCCGGCTACCGGCGGTTCATCGAGCGCAAACTGCGGGAGGAATTCGGGTTCGCGGGCACGCCGGTCCACGTGTCCATGCGCCTGCGCGAGAAGCGCTCTGGGCCGTCAGGCCGGGCCGCTCGCGGGCCCGGCCGCGGCTAGGCCGGACATGCCGGGCGATGAGCGCGGCCCGGCGCGCGCACTGCTCCGCGGACTGACAATGGCAGTCACGCTGCCCGCACCTGACCGAGCAGCCACTCGTGGACCTCGCCGATGCGGTTCTCAAACAGGGTCAGGTGACCGTCGGTGTCGGACAGCCAGGCCTGCGCGCCGGGAACGTGGGCGGCGAGCCAGGCGCCATGATTCTGGGGCACGAACTGGTCCTCGTGGCCGTGTACGACCAGCACGGGCACCCTGATCGCCGAGAGCTCAAATCCCCACGGACAGTTGAAGGCGTTGCTGTCCTCGAACCAGCCCTCGTAGCCGTGTGTCAGCCCCTCCTTCCCGGTGTAGTCCAGGTACTCGGCCAACTCGCCGGTTACGACCGCCGCGTCTGTCGGCGTGAGTAGGGTCCGCAGGTCCTCGGCTATCGTTTCCGGAGTGCCCGCCAGGGTCTCGTCGCGCAGCTTGGCGAACCACGCCTGTATCTCGCTCTCGCTGCCGCCGTGCATGAGTCGGAACTCGTCCACGTTCTCCTGGCCCATGCCCGCGAAGAAGTCCAGGCCGTCAGCCCCGTAGGGAGCAAGCGACGCAACCGCCGCGGCGGCGACCACCAGATCGGGCAGCAGTGCCGCGCAGGCGAGCACATGCGGCCCGCCGCCCGAGGCGCCCCAGCTCAGCAGCCGGTCGATGCCCAGGGCCGAACAGATGTCGCGCACGTCGCTCGCGCAGTCGGCGACGGTGCGCCCCGGCTGGGCCGTCGACTCGCCATAGCCGGGCCGGTCGTAGCAGATCAGCCGCAGGCCGCGGCTGGCGGCGTCCGCGGCGTGGCGGCGGTACAGGTGTCGCGAGCACGGCGTTCCCGAGTGCATGAGCACCGCGATGCCGTCCGGGTCACCGGCCTCCTCGACCGCTAGCGTCCGGCCATCCGCCGTCTGCACCGAGCGCTGCATGACCGCTCCGTTCCTCTGCCTGTGGGCTCGACCATCCCAGGGGCTGCCCTGGGCAGGCAGTAGTCAACGCTGCCGGGATGGTGCGGGTCAAACGGGATTTCCGCAGCCAGGCGAGGCACAGCCAGGCGCGGCCGGGCGCTCCGCCGAACGCGGCGCCGTTTCTGCTGCGCAGATCGCGGGTTGCTACCGTGCCCCGCTCAGGCCGGGGTCGGCTGGCTCAGCCAGAACCAGACCGTGGTGCCGTTGTCGTCCCGCACGTAACCCCACTGATCGGCAAGGGTCTGCACCAGGAAGAGGCCGTGACCGTCGGAGGCATAGACATCGCCCCGCACGGCGGGCGTACTGAGTTCCGAGCCCTCATCGGCGACCTCGATCCGCAGACCGCCGCACGACTCCATAATGAGAACGCTGACCTTCCCCCCCACGCAGCGCGAGCTGCTGTGCATGACCGCGTTGGTGACGAGTTCGGAGGTGAGCAGGACGGCCGAGTCGAGGCAGGGGTGTAACTCCCCGAGCGCCTTGGCGACGAAGGCCCGGGCCTCGCGGACGTGCTCGGGACGCCCGGGAATGGTGAGGCCGCCGAGAACAGCCGCGCCTGGCAGGCCGGCTACATCCTCGGTTGCGTCGCTCGCCCGAGTGCCGGTGGATGCCATCGCGGTCGCTCCCTCCCGCGCCGCGCACAAGAACGGCGTTGCGTCCATTCACGCACCGTTGGCGACGGACCTCAGCCGAATCGTGATGGCGCGGGAACGACGCCTTCCGCTCTCCAATCATGGTGTGATGATGCACCGCACGCAAGTGCATAGCACAAATCACGCTTACGAAATCTCACATGGGATCTCATGGTCTGGCCTGAATTCGTGTATCGTGAATAGCAAGCACGCGTATCAGGCGGCGTTGGCTTCGCTGGATACTCAGCAAGCCGCTGCTTCCCCAGAGGGGGCGGTTGCCCGTGACTGTTGGCCCGACAGTTCGCCGTCGGCGGCTCGGCAGCGAGTTAAGGAAGCTGCGCGAGTCGCAGTCCATCAAGCTTGAAGAGGTTGCCGAGAGGCTGGGCCTGGCCCCGTCGACGCTGTCCAGGATCGAGACGGGCAAGGCCCCCACCAGGACCGCGTATCTCAATTCCATGCTGGAGTTGTACGGCGTTGACGACGCCTCCCAGCGTCAGGTGCTCCTCGACATGGCCAGGGAAGGTCACCGCAAGGGCTGGTGGGCGGTGTGGGACGGCGTGCTGCCGACGGGCTTCGGCATCTACGTAGGCCTGGAAGCCGAAGCGGCGTCGCTGCGGGTGTACGAGGCCCAGGTGGTGCACGGCCTGCTGCAGACCGAGGACTACGCGCGGGCCGTCATGACAACAGTGCGCAGGCGCCAGACTCCCGAGGAAATCGACCGCCTGGTGGCCTTGCGACTGCAGCGTCAGGAGGTGCTGACGCGAGCCGATCCTCTCGAGTTGTGGATCATCCTCGATGAAGCGGTGCTCCGGCGCATGGCGGGACCAGCCGACGTGATGCGCAGGCAGCTGGAACATCTTTGCGACGCCAGCAACTGGCCGAACATCACCCTTCAGGTGCTGACCTTCGCGAGCGGCCTGCATCCGGGCCTGGGCGGCCCGTTCGCGATTATCGAGTTCCCTGAGCGATTCGACCCGGATGTGGTGTACTCGGAAGGCGTCACTGGCCAGGCCTACATAGAGGAACGAGAGCGCGAAGTCAGGGCTCGTTCTGAGGCCTTCGACTTGCTGCGCGCAACAGCTCTGCCTCCCGCCGATTCCATCCGGCTCATCCAATCCATCTATGCAGAATCAGCAGAGTCCGCCTGAAAGGAATACCCGCATGTCTGACTATGACATTTCCAACGCAGCGTGGATCACGGCCCGCGCCTGCAACAACTCCGCCTGCGTGCAGGTCGCGCACCTGCCGGGCGGAATCGTGGCAGTCCGCGACTCCAAGGACATAGCCAAGGCCCCGCACTTCTTTGACAGTGAGGAGTGGGCGGCCTTCGTGTCGGGGGTGAAGGCTGGCGAGTTCGACCTGGCCGGCTAGCTGAGCCCGGAGGGGCAGAGGCAGGCGGCCCCGGTCCTGGCTGAAGGCCAGGACCGGGGCCCGTCCTGTGCTCAGGCCTGCTGGCCGCCGGGTTCTCCGTGGTCAAGCAGCGGTGCGCCGGATATCCGTTCCGGGTCCACGAGCGGGAGGGCGACGACGTGCCCTAGCGGCTCTGGCCCCACGTACTGCTGGCAGCGGCAGTCATCGACCGCGCACGCTGATGTGGCCGGGTTGTGAAAGCTGAGGTGATGGCTGCAGCCGCAGATCGGCTGCGGCTCGGGCGGCGGCCGCATGGCCGCATTCCTGCTTTCGGCCAGCTCCGCCTTGGCCGCCAGGATCGCCAGTCGGCGCCGGTGGTGGCGCCGAAATCCCTCTCGGATCGAACCGCCGAAGATGAAGAAGAAGACCAGCGCAGCCCACCAGTCATTCGAGATGAGCTGAAGAATGCCGCTACTGTGCTCCACGACGGATGCGATCGGATGGAGCCCAGTCACGAGCCCATCCTCGCGCATAGATAATGGCCAGGGCAACACGGGCCAGGCGGTGCGGCAATCAGGCCGGAGTGCCGAACTCGCCGCCTCGCGCGCCGCGCAGGAACGCCCGCCACTCGGCTGCGGTGAAGACCAGTGCAGCCCCATCTGGATAGCGCGAGTTGCGCATCGCCACCTCGCCGCCGTCCAGGAACGCAACCTCCACGCAATTGCCCTGTGGCCCGCTGTGACTGCTCTTGACCCAGGGCGCGGTGATGTCGCTGGCAGTCATGCCGTCGTCCGTCGTGGACATAAAGACCTCTCTGTGTCCGAGATGATGGTCTGGATCATCTCCTTGGTCTGCTCCGGCGTGTAGCTGCTCGCCCGGATCTGATCCATCGCCTCGGCATAACGGTCAACGTCTGCCCGTTTGTCCAGGTACATAGCGCTGGTGAGCTGCTCGACGTACACGACGTCGGGGAGATCATCGACGGCGAAGCTGAGGATGCTGAAGCTGCTGGGCGCGGCGTACGAGGCCCCGGTCAGGAACGGAGTGACTTGCAGGGTCAGCCCTGGCCGCACAGAGATGTCGAGTAGGTGCTCGAGCTGAGCACGCATCAGGTGGGCGTTGCCCACGGGCCGCCGGAGCGCGACCTCATCGATGATCGCCCAGAGGCGCAGCCCGCCCGCCGCGAACCGCCGCTGCCGTTCCTTGCGCAGGTAGACGAGCCGGTCAGTTTCCTCATGTGTGTACGTACCGAGCTGGAAGACCGCGAGCGCATAGTCCTCGGTTTGGAGAAGGCCAGGCACGAACTGGTTGTCGAAGCTGCGAATGGACTCAGCGGACTCTTCGAGCCCGATGTAGGACTGGAACCAGTTCGGGAGGACGTCCTGGTAGCGGTGCCACCAGCCCTGCTGGTTGGCCTGGCTGGCTAACGTCAGCAGCTGCTCGCGTTCGGCCGGGTCATTAATGCCGTAGAGGTTAAGCAGGTCGGCAATGTCGACCTCGCGGACCGCGTTGCGGCCGAGTTCAATTCGGCTGATCTTCGACTCTGAACCGCGGATTGCCTTAGCCGCGGCCTGCGCCGTCACGCCGCGGGACTCGCGCAGTCGCCTCAGCTGAGTGCCGAGGAGGATCCGCAGGACGGTTGGTGCACCAGGGCCGTCCGCGCCAAGGCTGGTGCTGTCAGGCATCGCCGAATTCCCCTCCGATGCGCCGCCTAGGATCTCGCCATCGTGTCACGGACGGTGGCTGCGCCCTAATGGTTCCGGCTCGGTCGACCTTTTGCACGCGCAATTCTCACGCACGTGCGCTGAGTGCTTTGTTGATAACTGCCGCCCATCTGATGATATCGCAAATGCGATTTCACGCCACCCCCTTGTACGCCTCAGCGAGCATCAGGTAGATGACGCGCCGGGCCCGGATGTGGCCCGCGTGGCCCCATCCGCCTGGGGGCGGCGCACGGTCCGGAAGGTAGCATCTGCGCGGAGCAACACCGCAACACGCGAAGGCAGGGTCATGCGCTACAGGACACTCGGAAACTCCGGGCTGATGGTGTCAGTCGTCGGGCTGGGGTGCAATAACTTCGGACGCAGGCTTGATGTGAGCCAGACGCGCGGTGTCGTGGACGCCGCCATCGACGTCGGCATCACGCTGCTCGATACTGCCGAGACCTACGGCGGCCGTGGCCGGTCCGAGGAGATCCTGGGGGAGGTCCTGACCGGCCGGCGCGACCAGGTTGTGCTGGCCACGAAATTCGGCTCGCAGGGCGGGGACATGGGATACGGCCCGGCTGCTGGCGCCAAAGGCAGCCGCGCTTACATCCGCCGCGCGGTCGAGCATTCTCTGCGCCGCCTGCGGACCGACTACATAGACCTTTATCAGATTCACACTCCCGATCCCGTCACCCCGATCGAGGAGACCCTTGAGGCGCTCTCCGAGATCGTCAAGGCCGGTAAGGTCCGCTACCTCGGCCATTCGAACTTCTCGGGCCTGCAGACATCGGTCGCGGCCGCCACGGCGACGGAACTGCATGCCGTGCCGTTCATCTCGGCGCAGAACCACTGGTCGCTGCTAGAGCGGGCCGCAGAAGCCGACGTCGTGCCGGCCGCCCTGGAGTACGGGCTCGGCGTGCTGCCCTACTTCCCGCTGGCTAACGGCCTGCTCACCGGCAAGGTCAGGCGCGGGATGGCTCCGCCGGAGGGCTCGCGGCTCTACGGGCGCGATGACTACATCACCGATGCGAAGCTGGACAAGGTCGAGGCCTTGACGGAATGGGCGCAGCACCACGGCCGGACCCTGCTGGAAGTGGCCATTGGCGCCCTTGCGGCGCTGCCGGGCTGCACGTCCGTGATAGCCGGAGCGACCTCCGCCGATCAGGTCCGGGCGAATGCGGCGGCGGGCGACTGGGTGCCGGGCGAGGATGACCTCGCCGACATCAACAAGATCGTGCCGGCGGCTGGCTGAGCCGGCAGCCTTAGCGGGCCGGTTGGCGGTCCTGACGGCCGGCCGGTGGCGGCGGTTCCTCCCCGAGGGAGCTATCCATGCGAGCAGCGGTTTATGACAGTTACGGGAGCGCAGCCGATGTGTTGCGCGTCACCGACATAGACAAGCCTGAGCCCGGTCCCGGCGAGGTCCGGGTCAGGATCGAGCTGTCGGGCGTGAACCCGACCGACTGGAAATCCCGCAGCGGCGCTACCCCGCGGCCGATCAGCGGGTTCCAGGTTCCGCATCACGACGGGACCGGCGTGATCGACGCGGTCGGCGAGGGAGTCGGCCAGGGACGCGTCGGCCAGCGGGTCTGGACGTGGCTGGCTGCGTCGAGCAGCCGGTGGGGGACCGCGGCGGAATGGTCCGTTGTGCCATCACGGCAGGCTGTCCCGCTGCCCGCGGCGGCATCCGCGGAGCTGGGCGCGAGCCTGGGCGTGCCCGCGATGACCGCCCACCGGTGCCTGTGCGCGGACGGGCCGGTCGAGGGCAAGAGCGTCCTCGTGGCTGGCGGTGCGGGAGCGGTGGGCCACTTCGCCATCGAGCTGGCGAAGTACTTCGGCGCACGGGTTGCCGCGACCGTCAGCGGCCCCGAGAAAGCCGAGCTGGCGGCTAGGGCAGGCGCTGACCTCGTGGTCAACTACCGGGAGCCAGATGCAGCCGAGCGGCTGCAGTCGTTCGCGCCGAAGATGGACAGGATCGTGGAACTGGCGCTCGGGGCGAACCTGGAGCTTGACCTGGCGGTGTCCGGCCCGCAGACGCACATCGTCGATTACGCCGCCGAGCCATCAGACCCCGTGCTGCCGGTCCGCAGGTTCATGACCGCCAACGTCGCGCTCCGGTTCGTCCTGCTCTACGGCGTGCCGGGCCCGGCGCTCGATCAGGCAGCAGCGGACATCAGCAGCGCGATCGAGGCAGGCGCGCTGACCGAGCTGCCGATCACGCGGTTCGGCCTTGAGCAAGTCGCCGCCGCCCAGGACGCGGTGGAGGCCGGCGCCGTCGGCAAGGTGGTCGTGGCCCCGTAGGCGCATCCAGGGCGGGGATCTTGCCGGGAAGCTGACCGGATGTGGCGCGGGACGAGCTGGCATGCCGTTTGACGAGACTCCGGGATAACAGTTAGCCTCGTGGGGCTAACCGTTAAGGAGGCTGGCGTGCAGCAGGAAGTCGTGCTGGCCATGCTGGCGAAGGAGCCGTCGTACGGCTATGAGCTGCGCGCCCGGTTGCGGCACGCGCTCGGCCCGGTCGGCGAGGCACTGAACGACGGCCAGGTGTACGTGACGCTGGCCCGGCTGGAAAAAGCGGGCCAGGTCGCAACCGAGCAGGTACCCGGGCAGGCCGACCGCTCGGACCGGAAGGTGTACGCACTGACCCCGGCCGGCCAGCAGCGGCTAGCCGACTGGCTCGCGGACGTTAACTGGCCACGGCCGGACCTGACCGAGTTCCACCTCAAGCTGGTCGCGGCCGCCGCGGCCGGGCTCGCCGATCCCATCGCCATCGTGGACGCGCAGCGGCGGGAACTCCTGCGCCGACTCCGGGAGGCGCAGCGCGCGGCGATGGCCGAGCCGGACGGCTCGGATGCCGGCCTGCTGCTGGAGGGCATCGTGCTCCGGCTGCAAGCCGACCTGCGCTGGCTGGAGGCATGCGAGCGGAACTGGACGGGCCGTAAGGCCCGGGGCATGAAAGGCACGGGACGGCGATGACCGACACCTCGATGGTGCGGGCCCGCGGATTGCGGAAGGAATACGGCAAGGACGCCGCGCTAGTCAGAGCCGTCGACAACGTTGACCTGGATGTGGCTGCGGGCGAGACGGTCGCGGTGATGGGCCCGAGCGGCTGCGGGAAGTCGACGCTGTTGCACCTGCTGGGCGGCCTGGACCGGCCGTCGGCCGGCCGGATCTGGCTGGCCGGCCAGCGCATCGATCAGATGAGCGAGCGGGGCATGGCCGCACTACGGCGCGACGGCGTCGGGTTCGTGTTCCAGGCCTTCCACTTGATGGACGAGCTGACGTCGGTCGAGAACATCGAGCTTCCCGCGCTGCTGGCTGGGCGCTCGCCGCGGGCGGCCCGGCGCCGGGCGCTGGAATTGCTCGACCGGGTCGGACTGGCCGACCGCGCCAGGCACCTGCCGTCCGAGCTGTCCGGCGGTCAGCGCCAGCGTGTCGCGATTGCCAGGGCGCTGACCAACGAGCCGCTCGTAGTGCTGGCCGACGAGCCGACAGGCAACCTCGACAGCGAGGCGACCCTGGATGTGCTGCGGCTGCTTGACAGCCTTCACGCGACGGGCCAGACCGTGGTCATTGTCACGCACGACTCGCGCATCGCCGCCACGGCGGACCGGCTGATCTCGATGCGGGACGGCGCGTTCGTCGACGACACCAGGCTGACCGGCGGCACCTCCGGCCAGCTCGGCTTCCTCGCCGGCCTGGAGGGCTAGAGCGATGGGCACCTTCACGCTAGAAGCCGAGGAGGCGTGATGGCTGCTCGGCTTCTTGTCGTCTGCCGCCTCGCGCTCAAAGACATCAGGCGGCGGAAGTCGGAGACGGCGCTGCTGCTGCTCGCCCTCCTTACCGCCACGACGACGCTCACGCTCGGGCTGGTCTTGCACGGAGTCACGACGAGCCCGTACGAGCGCACGCGAGCGGCAACCCGCGGGCCTGACGTCGTGGTGAGCTATGGCGGCCAGGCCGCCGGGCGGGCAGCGCTCGAGCTGACCGATGCCAACGGTGTCACCGGGCACAGCGGTCCATACCCGGTCGCCTTCGCAAGCCTGGGTGCCCGCGGGCGCATCGTTCCGGTACAGGTCGAAGGCCGGGGCCAGGCGACCGCCGGGCTGGACCAGCCCGACGTCACGCAGGGAAGCTGGGTCCGGCCAGGCGGAGTCGTGCTCGAGCGGGCATTCGCTGACGCGCTCGGGCTGACCCCCGGTGACCGGGTCACGCTTGACGGCCGGCCGTTTGTCGTCGATGGCATTGCGGTCACCGCCGCCGTGCCCGCCTACCCGCAGGTCTGCTTCCTGCTGACCTGCAATGACCCGGAGCCAACGCAGTACGGCACATCCGACATGGGCATGACCTGGACCACGGAGTCGAGCGCGCGGAGCCTGGCGTCCAGGGCGGCGCCACTGTCATACGTGCTCAACCTGGAATTGCGGCGTGCGGCGATGGCGAACGCCTTCGCCGCCGCGCACGGCGCGGGCCCGCTGGCGGGTGACCTGGCTAGCTGGCAGCAGATAAGCGCCGCGGATGCCGAGTTGGTCCTGGCCGAACAGCAGGTGCTGACGCCGGGAAGCTGGCTGGCCGGCCTGCTCGCGCTGGCGAGCATCACAGTGCTGGCGGGTGGCCGGATGGCGGCGCAGGGCCGGCGAGCCGGGCTGATCAAGGCAGCGGGCGGCACGCCAGCGCTGGTTGCGCTCGTGCTCATGGCCGAGAACCTGATCGTGGCGCTCGCCGGCGCGGCGGCCGGGCTTACGGCCGGCTGGCTGACGGCACCGCTGCTGTCTAACCCGGGCGGAGGACTGGCCGGCGCGCCGGGAGCGCCGTCGCTGACCCTGGCCACGGTCGGGCTGG
>JASHUE010000736.1:0-2964 GCA_030040195.1 Streptosporangiaceae bacterium
GTGATTCCTGGCCAGAAAGCCCGAAGTCGGAGGCCGTCAGGCACACGACCGGCATGCCGTTATCGATGCACGTCACCCGCACGCCCTCGATGACGTCCACCACCTGGCCGGTCGGCAGCAGCGCGCCGCAGGAGGACCCGGCCGTGTCGGCGAACTCGATGGTAACCGGCGCATGGGTGCCGGGCACGCCGTCGATCCTGGCCGCGCCGTCATAACGGACCAGCCCGTCGGGAGTCTGCACCGAGGCGATGGCGAGGGTCTGGGTGTTCTGCATCCAGATCCGGACCGGGGTCACGCCGTCGTGAGCGGTGACGAGCCCTCGCTCGATCGCGAACGGCCCGACGGCGGCCAGCATGTTGCCGCAGTTCTGGCTGTCAGACACCTCGGCCCGGTCGGGCCAGACCTGCAGGAACAGGTATTCGACGTCTGCGTTCTCGCGCGGAGACTGGCTCACGACCGCGACCTTCGAGGTGAGCGGATGACTACCACCCATGCCGTCGATCTCCCGCGGGTCGGGTGAGCCCATCGCGGCCAGCAGCACCGCATCACGTTCCGCCCGCTCGCCCGGCAGGTCATCGGCGAGGAAGACCAGGCCCTTCGATGTCCCGCCGCGCATGGCCGAGCAGGAGATGGCGGTCTGGGTCATGGCGAGTCCGCGTAGTCGACGTACCGCAGTCCCTTATCGGCGAGCCTGCCCCGCATGTCGTAGAGGTCTAGGCCGAGTTCGCCCTCGGCCAGCCGCTTGCGCTTGGCCGCCTCGCTGGCCAGCCTGGCCACGGCGGCCTCGAGCACGGTTTCGGCCTGCTCGCGCCGAACGACGACGACGCCGTCATCGTCGGCCACGATCACATCACCGGGCCGCACAGGCGCTCCGCCACATACGACGGGGGTCTGAACGTTACCTGGCGTCTCCTTCACCGTGCCCTGCGCGAAGATCGCCCGCGACCAGACCGGAAAACCCATCTCGGTCAGGGACGCAACGTCGCGGACGCCGCCATCGATGACGACGCCCCTGACGCCGTGCGCGCGCAGGCTTTCGGCCAGCAGGTCACCCAGGTAACCGTCGTCGCACGGGCTGGTGGTGGCGACCACGAGGACGTCGCCCGGCTTCGCCTGCTCCACCGCCACATGGATCGACCAGTTGTCGCCCGGCGCGACTTCGCAGGTCAGCGCGTTACCGGCCGCCAGGATGGGCCGGAAGATCGGGCGGATGTCGCTGCGGAGCAGCCCGGTGCGTCCCTGTGCCTCGTGCACCGTGGCTACCCCTGCGCGCCCGAGGCCCTCAATGATTTCGAGGTCGGTCCGAGGTGTATTCCGTACAACCATCGGCACGTGCGTGCTCCTCTCCGTGGCGTGCTGACCTGAATGTGAGCTTAGTGAGACGCGCCCGGACGGCCACCGCCGGTTTCCGGGTGGTGGCAGCCACGCCCCGCGGCGTGGGTTGCTGCCGGTTTTCTCAAGCGTCTCGTGTGGGCCGGAGAGCATGAGGGCGGGAACGAAGCCGGGCCGTCGCGAGCGCCCACTCACAAGCTGGGGCCACCCGCGCCAGGCAGGCTGGAGGGGACGACGCCGCCGGTGTCGGAGGCCACAACTCGCCCGGCGGGAACCTTGTCGGCCCGCACAGATTCCGCTGGGGAGGCGTCGCAGATATTGACACGGTATGTAGGGCTTTCTAGCTTGAAGCTGCCCGTTCTGGCCAGCCGCGTAGGCGCTATCGGCCCCGGCTGACGCCGTGGCCGGCTTCTCGTGCTCGCCAAGACCCAGGGAGCGCGCTTGGCGGAGATCGTGATCGGCATCGCCACCTCGCACACGCCGCAGCTGAGCTCCGGCGTGAACATGTGGCCTGATCACGCCGAGCGCGACCGCCGCAATCCGCGCCTGCTCGGCGCCGACGCGGAGTACCACAGCTACGACGAGCTGGTGGCGCTGGCCGGGCCGGGCATTGAGGCCGAGCTCGATCCCTCCGTCTGGGAGGCCAAGTACGACCGCTGCCAGCAGGCGATCGCGACGCTGGCCGAGCGGCTCGGCCGGGAGCAGCCCGACGTGGCCGTCATCGTCGGCGACGATCAGCGCGAGCTGTTCCTCGACGACGGCATCCCGGCGTTCGCCTTGTTCGCAGGCGGCGAACTGGCGGATATACCGCCCGGCGGCGAGGCGCTCGAGCGCATGCCGGCCGGGATCCGTGCCGCCGCCTGGGCCGTCCACGCCGGTGAGCCGCAGCGGCATCCGGTCGCCGCGGACCTCAGCGAGCACCTCGCATCCGAACTCACCGGCGCCGACTTCGACCTCACCCTGTTCAGGGAGCAGCATCCCGGCCGGAGCCTCGGGCACGCGTTCACCTTTCCGCGGTACCGGCTCGGGCTGCCGGCCACCACCCCGATCGTGCCGGTGTTCGTCAATACCTACTACCCGCCGAACGTGCCCTCGGCCGCGCGCTGCCATGGGCTCGGCCGGGCGCTACGCCACGCAGTGGAGGGCTGGCCGCAACCCGCACGCGTGGCGGTCATCGCCTCGGGCGGCCTGAGCCACTTCGTTGTCGACGAGGGCCTGGATCACCGAGTTCTCTCCGCGATCACCTGCGGTGGCGCGGATGACCTGCGCTCACTCCCGCGGGCGCAGCTGCGCTCGGGCAACTCCGAGATCCTGAACTGGGTAGCGGCCGCCGGGGCGCTGGACGGCCTGAGCGCGACGGTCGTTGATTACGTCCCCGGATACCGCAGTCCGGCGGGCACCGGGGCCGGGATGGCCTTTGCGTACTGGGAATAGCAGCCCGATCAGCCTCCGGAGGGAGAACCGTGTACCACGACATCCGGGTGTTCGATGTCCACGGCCACGTGTCGGTGCCGTTCGCCGCGAACTCACTCGCCGTGCTCATGATGGGCTCGAACACCCCGATGCCCAGCCCGATCGGCCAGCCAGCGGCCGGGCCGGCCCGGGTCACCGTGGCGGACTTCCGGGCGGCGG
>JASHUE010000737.1:0-6546 GCA_030040195.1 Streptosporangiaceae bacterium
CCGCGCTGTGCTGCATGTCGCGCTGCGCATGCCGAAGGACGCGTCCCTCGTGGTCGACGGGCAGGATGTCGTCCGCGAGGTACACGACGTGCTGAACCAGATGTCGGACTTTGCGGAAAAGGTCCGGTCGGGCGAATGGACTGGCTTCACCGGCAAGCGCATCCGCAACGTCATCAACGTGGGCATCGGCGGCTCGGATCTGGGCCCGGTGATGGCGTACGAGGCCCTGCGCTTCTACTCCGATCGCGACATGACATTCCGGTTCGTGTCGAACGTGGATTCCACGGACTTCGTCGAGGCTACGAGGGACCTGCGGGCCGAGGAGACGCTGTTCATTATCTCGTCGAAGACCTTCGGGACCCTCGAGACGCTCACGAACGCGACGTCGGCCAGGGACTGGGTTGTCGGTCAGCTCGGCTCGGAGCAGGCCGTAGCCAGGCACTTCGTCGCGGTTTCCACGAACGCGGAGAAGGTGGCGGCGTTCGGCATCGACACCGCCAACATGTTCGGGTTCTGGGACTGGGTCGGCGGGCGGTACTCAATGGACTCCGCTATCGGCCTGTCGACCATGATCGCGATCGGGCCGGACAACTTCGAGCAGATGCTCGCCGGCTTCCATTCGATGGACGAGCACTTCCGCACCGCGCCGCTGGCGGAGAACCTGCCGGTCCTGATGGGTATGCTGTGCGTCTGGTACGGCGACTTCTTCGGCGCCCAGACCGTCGGTGTCATGCCGTATGACCAGTACCTCAAGCGGTTCCCTGCGTACCTGCAGCAGCTCACCATGGAGTCCAACGGCAAGCACGTTACGCTGGCCGGGAAACATGTCGACTACCAGACCGGCGCGGTCTTCTGGGGCGAGCCCGGCACCAACGGGCAGCACAGCTTTTACCAGCTGTTGCACCAGGGCACGAAGCTGATCCCGGTTGACCTGATCGGATTCGGGCGGTCGCTGAACCCGCTCCGCGACCACCACGACCTCCTGTCTTCCAATGTATTCGCGCAGGCTCAGGCGCTGGCATTCGGCAAGACCGAAGAGCAGGTGCGGGCCGAGGGCACGCCGGAGAATGTCGTGCCGCACCGGGTCATGGAGGGCAACCGGCCTACGAACGTGCTGCTCGCGCAGGTGCTGACCCCGCGGCTGCTGGGCTCGCTCGTCGCGCTCTACGAGCACAGCGTGTTTACCCAGGGGGTCATCTGGGACATTGACTCCTTCGACCAGTGGGGCGTCGAGCTCGGAAAGCAGCTCGCCAGCCAGATCGCACCCGAGCTGGAGAGCAGGGCAGAACCGCAGCTCAGCCATGACTCGTCCACGAACACGCTGATCCGCGTCTACCGCACGCTCAAGGCGGACATCTGACCGGATACGACACCAGGCCAAGAGGCTGGAGCTGCCCGACAGCTGACAGCTCATGACAACGGAGGGGCTGACACACGATGCCAACTGATAAGCCCATGCAGCTCGGGATGATCGGGCTCGGCCGGATGGGCGCGAACCTGGTACGCCGCCTGATGCGCGACGGCCACCACTGCGTTGCCTACGACCGCAGCCCGAACGTGGTCAAGCAGCTTGAGGCCGAGGGCGCGACCGGCGCCACCGACCTAGCCGAGTTCGTCAGCAAGCTGGAGCAGCCGCGGGCCATCTGGATCATGGTGCCCGCCGCGGTCGTGCAGTCCACGCTCGAGCAGCTCAAGGGCATGCTCGCCGAGGGCGACATCGTCATCGACGGCGGCAACTCCTACTACCGCGACGACATCACCAGGGCCAAGGAACTCAGGGCGGCGGGCATCCACTACATCGACTGCGGGACCAGCGGCGGCGTCTGGGGCCTGGAGCGCGGCTACTGCCTGATGATCGGCGGCGAGAACGGGCCGGTGCAGCACCTTGACCCGATCTGGAAGACGATTGCGCCCGGCGAGGGCAGCGCCGAGCCGACGCCGGGCATGAGCCTGGCGAAGAGCACGGCCCCGCACGGCTACCTGCACTGCGGCCCGAACGGGGCCGGTCACTTCGTCAAGATGGTCCACAACGGCATCGAGTACGGGATGATGGCGGCGATTGGCGAGGGACTGAGCATCATCAAGCACGCCGACGTGGGCCTGCACCCGCCGAAGGAATCCGACGCCGAGACCACGCCGCTGCGGGACCCGGATGCCTACAAATACGAGATTAACGTCGCCGAGGTCGCCGAGGTATGGCGGCGCGGGTCGGTAATCAGCTCGTGGCTGATCGACCTGATCGCGGAGGCGTTCGCCAAGGACCCGGACCTGAGCGAGTTCGAAGGACGGGTGTCGGACTCCGGCGAGGGCCGGTGGACCGTGATGGCCGCGATCGAGGAGGGCGTTCCCGCCTCGATCATCACCGAGGCGCTGTACGAGCGGTTCCAGTCGCGCGGCCTTGGCGACTTTACCGACAAGATCCTCTCTGCCATGCGCTCGGAATTCGGCGGGCACGCCGAGAAGAAAGCCTGACCGTGGTGCAGCACGAACTCGAGGTGTCCCCGGACGCGGCTGCGGTCGCGGCCAAGGGTGCCGGCTACGTGGCGGCGCTGGCGCGCAAGGCAGTCACCGAGCGCGGCCGGTTCACCTTTGCGGTCAGCGGCGGTCACACTCCCTGGGCGATGTTCAGCGAACTGGCGCACGAGGACATGCCGTGGGCTGACACGGAACTCTTCCAGGTGGACGAGCGCGTGGCGCCCGACGGAGATCCCGACCGTAACCTGACGCACCTGAAGGCAAGCATCGGCGCAGCTCCGGCCAGAGTGCACCCGATGCCGGTCACAGATCCTGATCTGGGCGCGGCTGCGGCCGCCTACGCTCACGTGCTGCCGCAGCGCTTTGACCTCGTCCACCTCGGCCTCGGGCCGGACGGGCACACCGCGTCGCTGGTACCCGGCGATCCCGTGCTGGACGTGACAGACGCACTCGTGGCCGTTACCCAGCCTTATCAGGGTCATCAGAGGATGACGCTCACGTATCCCGCCCTTGCCCGCGCGGATCAGCTGATGTGGCTGATCACCGGGGCAGACAAGCGAGATCCGCTGGCCAGGCTCCTGGCGGGCGACGAATCAATCCCCGCCGGACGCGTACGGGCCGCCCGGTCGCTGGTGCTCGCGGATGCCGCGGCCGCACCGGCTCAAGCCTGACCAGGAGGAACCCCATCATGACCACCGCGCCGCAGCATCACCCAGGCGACCACGTCATCGTCTTGTTCGGCGCAACTGGCGACCTGGCCAAGCGCAAGCTGCTGCCAGGCCTGTTCCACCTGGCCGCGGCCGGCCTGCTGCCGCACAAGTACCGGATCATCGGCACCTCACCCGCCAACTCCGCGATCAGCTCCGAGCAGTTCCGCGAGCACGCCAAGCAGGCCTGCGAGGACTTCTGCATCACCAAGCCGAGCGGCGAGCCGTGGGAGGCGTTCGCCCCGCACCTGTCGTTCGCCAGCTCCGACCCGGACAACTACGCCCCGCTGGTCGAGGAGGTCGAGCGGGCCGAGAAGGCCATCGGCGGGTCGCCGCGCCGCCTGTTCCACCTGGCTGTGCCACCCGCCGCCTTCACCTCGGTCGTTGCGATGCTCGGCCAGTCAGGCCTGGCCACGGACAGATCCCGGGTCATCATCGAGAAGCCGTTCGGCACCGACCTGGAGTCGGCACGCAAGCTCGATGCGGCCGTGCACGCGGTGTTCGACGAGTCGCAGGTCTTCCGGATTGACCACTTCCTGGGCAAGGAGTCGGTCGACAACATCCTCGCCTTCCGGTTCGCGAACGGCCTGTTCGAGCCGGTCTGGAACCGTGATCACATCCGGTACGTACAAATCGACGTGCCCGAGACTCTCTCCATCGAGGGCCGGGCCGACTTCTACGACAAGACCGGCGCTTACCGGGACATGATCGTCACGCATCTGTTCCAGGTGCTCGGGTTCGTCGCCATGGAGCCGCCCACCGCACTCTCCGCGCGCCAGCTCCGGGCGGAGAAAGATAAGGTCTTTGACGCCATGAGGCCGGTCGACCCCCGGCATGTCGTGCGCGGCCAGTACGAGGGCTACCGGAATGAGCCGGGCGTCGCGCCCGACTCCCAGACCGAGACGATGGTGGCCGTCAGGGCCGAAGTCGACAACTGGCGCTGGCATGGCGTCCCGTACTTTCTGCGCTCGGGCAAGAGCCTGGCCGCCGGCCGGCAGGTGATCACGCTCGGCTTTCATGAGCCGCCGCTGCGGATGTTCCCGGCCCACCGCAAGGACACGCCGAACGGGCGAAGGAACGAGATCGTCATCGACTTCGCCGATCCCGGCTCGATCACGACCAGGTTCCTGGCGAAGGAGCCGGGCGCGGAGATGAGCCTGAGCGGCGCGAACATGGTCTTCAAGTACTCGGACTCGTTCGCCTCGGCCAATGCCCTGGAAGGGTACGAACGCCTGATCCTGGACGCGATGGTCGGTGACCAGTCGCTGTTCACGAGCTCTGACGGCATCGAGCGGCTCTGGGAGATCTCCGAGCCCCTGCTGCAAGACCCGCCGCCGGTGGAGCGCTATGCCCCAGGTACGTGGGGCCCGGACTCGATCAACAAACTAATAGCGCCGTTCCGCTGGCACCTGCCCGGCACCGGCTGAGGTTCGCGCCAGAATCTGCTTAAGACGGGAACGGGGTCGTCTGCCCTTAAGGAGGAGCCGTGACGCTCGGGTACGACAAACCGCTGTACCTCATGGCCTTCGACCACCGTGGCTCGTTTGAGCAAGGGCTGTTCGGGGCGAAGCCGCCGATCTCGGCTGAGGTTCACGACGGCATAGTCAAGGCCAAGGAGATCATCTACGACGCCCACTTGCAGGCCCTCGCGAACGGAGCGCCGTCCAGCGCCTGCGGCGTGCTGGTCGACGAGGAGTTCGGTGCCGGCATCGCCCGCCGCGCGAAGCAAGAGGGCGTGCCGCTGGCGATGCCGGTGGAGAAGTCAGGTCAGGACGAGTTCGAGTTCGAGTACGGCGGGGACTTCGCCGCGCACATCGAGGAGTTCGATCCGACGTTCGCCAAGGTTCTCGTGCGCTACAACCCGGAGGGCGACGCGACGATTAACAGGCGGCAGACCGGTCAGCTGGCCACGCTCAGCCGGTGGCTGCGCAAGCACGACCGCAAGTTCCTGTTCGAACTGCTCGTGCCCGCCACCACGGCGCAGCTCGACCGGTTCGAGGGGCACCAGCGCGACTACGACCGCCAACTCCGGCCGAGACTGGTGGTCCAGGTCATCAAGGCGATGCAGGAAGCCGATGTCGAGCCGGACGTCTGGAAGATCGAGGGACTGGATTACCGCCGCGACTGCGAGGCGGTCGTGGCCCAGGCCCGCACCGGCGGACGCGATGGCGTGAAGTGCATCGTGCTCGGCCGCGGTGCAGACGAGCCGCAGGTCATCGAGTGGATCAGGATCGGTGCGACCGTCGACGGCTTCGACGGTTTCGCGGTCGGCCGGACTTTGTGGCAGGAAGCACTCCGGGACTACCTAGCCAACGAGGTGACACGGCAAGAGGCGGTCTTCCGGATCGCGGCCCGGTACCGCGACGTCATCGATGCTTACCGTGGCGCCGAGCGCCCGGCCGCGACGACGGTCGGAGGGTCGGCGTGACCGACGCCAGGGTCAAGCTGATGCTGGCCGACGTCGACGGCACGCTCGTTACTCAAGACAAGGTACTGACCGACCGGGCTATCGCGGCCGTGCACAAGCTGCGCGACGCCGGCGTCATCTTCGCGATCACCAGCGGCCGGCCGCCACGCGGCATGGCCATGCTGATCGAGCCGCTGGACATTCAGACTCCGATAGCCGCCTTCAACGGCGGGCTCCTGGTCGACCGGGAAATGAACGTGATCGAGCAGCGGGTGCTGCCGGAGGACCTGGTGGTGCCGGTGACTGAGCTGATGGAGTCGTTCTCGCTGGATGTCTGGCTCTACAGCGGTGCGGACTGGTACGTACCGAAGGCCGACGGTCCGCACGTGGCCCGCGAGGCCTGGACGGTCAAGTTCGAACCGAAGATCATGCAGAACGGCGTCCACGGGCTGACCGAGAACGTCGCCAAGCTGGTCGGGGTCAGCGACGACCATGATGCGGTCGCCAGGGCGACCCAGGCGGCCCATGACAAGTTCGGTGACCACGTGACCGCGGCCGCGTCACAGCCCTACTACCTGGACGTCACCCACCCGCTGGCGAACAAGGGCGCGGTGGTCAAGTACTTGGCGAAGCGCTACGAGATCGAGCCCGACGACATCGCGACCATCGGCGACATGCCCAACGACGTGCTGATGTTCGCGCACTCCGGCCTGTCGATCGCGATGGGCAACGCCAGCCCCGACGTCCAGCGCTGCGCTCGCAGGGTGACCACCTCGAATGAGGACGAGGGCTTCGCGAACGCGGTGGAGCGCTTCGTCCTCAGCTAGCACGCCGACGCGGGCGCGACGCCGCCCGCGTGGCTAGCCCGTGTGCCAGTCCCGTCGCACGGTGGTTTGCGCCATTTATGGCGAGTCCGAGAGCGTCGGTTCTGACCTTTCATCGGTTTGGTACGTTTTA
>JASHUE010000738.1:0-6089 GCA_030040195.1 Streptosporangiaceae bacterium
ACGCCATGTGACCGTTTCCTTTCTGCACCGACCTGCGCGGATGTCGCGGCCACGCCGCTCGGGCGCCTGATATGTCTGCCCAGGCGCTCTTCATTCCCGGCGCTGCGTCGGTGAAGCCCTCGTGGGCCAGAGAACTTGCCGCCCATCGGCCCGGCTATGACGGCCTCGTTGTGGCGTGCCGAGCTTGCGCTGCGAGCTAGCCCGCCTGCCGTTTACTCACCGACGGCGCCAGATTCCAGACCGATGACCTCAGCACCGGCAATTCCTCCCTCATCCGACAAGTCGGCTAGGCTGCCTTTCCGGAGACGAGAGTGTGTACCTGCGCAGTCAGGTCGTGTACCTGCTGCGTGAGCTCGGTGTTGGCGGTGAGCATCTGCTGCTGGAGGGTCAGCGACGCGGCGAGTCGCTCCTCGACGTCGCTGATGTGAACGATGATGCGGCTGGTCTTCTGAATGGTCTCCGCGATCCCATCGATGATCTTCAGCAGGGCTTTCTCAGCCCTGTTAGTCGCCGCCGCCACCAGGAATCCGATGAAGAGCTCTGCAACCGTGGTGACGAGGTTGAGCGGGAAGTTGTAGCCGAGTGAGGTGAACCAGCGGGGCAGCCAGTCGCCACTGTCGATATACCGGCCGCCGACCGCGAACAGGACCGTCCATGCGATGACCGCGGCGGCCCAGCCGAGGATGTTGCCGGGCGTGCCCTGCCCGAAGCTGATCGCATCGGTGATGCGCTGGAAGAACGAGTCGCGGCGCTGAATCAGATCAGCGGGCGGGTCGATCGGTGGCGCGAGCTCGGTCATGGGGGCAACTCCTGGGTGTCCAAAGGATCCGGGGACGAGCACGGCACAGCCGAAGCAGCCTCTCACCGCGCTACAAGGTTGGCCGAAGCCGGAGGTGGCCGGACGCCGATTGACACCAACTCCAGCTCGGAGCTGGTGAACGGCGACCGCATAAGCATGCTAAGGGCTGGCCACAACGCACAACCCGCCGCTAGTGAAGTCGATCCGACCTGGTGCCCGCGGCCTGCGTCGTGCCGAGGTCCGGGCAGTACCCAGACGGGTTCTCGCGGGCCAGAGATGAAACGAGCCCACGCTCGCGCCGGCTCACAGCTCCCGTTTCACACCATCGACAGGACCGCTGGCATGACCCGCCCGATCGGGCAGGACATGCCAGTCCCCTGATCCAGGTCATACGCCCGCGGACATGAGTGCTCCGCCATCGATCTTGATGAGGTCGCCGGTGAGGAAGGCAGTGGGCCCGCTGGCCAGGAAGCTGATAAGTTTCCCGAGGTCGTCGGCGGTTTGCAGCCTTCCGACCGGGACCAGCTCTTCCAGTTCCTTCTTCTTTTCCGGCTGGTTCCACAGGTTAGGCGGGTAGTACTCCTTGCTCTCCAGGAAGTCGGGGGCGACGCAGTTCACCTGGACCCCTGCGGCGCCAAGATCACGCGCCGCCCCAAGTGCCAGGCAGGGGTACGCGGCCCGCATCGCCGAGTAGTACACCGACCCGTGCTGCGGCCGGTCCCACGTCGCTGAGGTGAAGAAAATAATCACGCCCCGTGACTGCTGGCGCATTGCCCGGGCCGCGAAGTTCAGCAGCTTGAACGGCTCGGTAATGACTTCGCGCGCGGCGTCGTCGAGCCATTTGTCGAGCGCTTCGGTGTTGTCATCGTCGGTGGCATGGGCCTCTCCGCGAGGTGCCGGGTTCTCGACCAGGATGTCGAGCCGCCCTTCTGTCTTGAGCACTTCCTTTGCCACGGACAGGCGGTCCCCGGCGAGGGGGATGACGCCGTTGTGGGCGGACGCGAACGCGTCTCGCTGGGAGTCGTCCGAGAAGGAAGGGTCATGAGCGTAGATCTGGCAGTTCAGCTGGTTCAGGCCGAGAACGGCCGCCGGGCCCGCGAACTGAGACCCATTGGTGACGAGTGCGACCAATTTCTCGGTGCTGGAGCCGACCGATGCGGGCATGCTGGGCATGGCAAATCCTTTCGTACGGTTGGCTGGCCTTCCTCGTTGCAGTGCCCGACACTGTCGATGTCCCGGCACTGGACGATAACGTCGTAAACGACGGGCGAAACCTTCTGAAATAGGAAGGTCTCATCTATCCCGATATTCTTGGGCCGTCACAGCACGTACTGGATCACTGTCCTTGGCGTTCCCGATGCGGGAGTGCCTAACCCCGCGGTGATTTTGCTCGTTGCTAACCCCTGCTGAGTCGAATGACCTGGTCAGGAGTCCACGCTGCGGCAAACGCGCTGACCGCCAGCCCGCAGCCGAATCACTGCTCCCGCTTCACACCCTCGACCGGGCCGCTCGCGGTGACGACTCCGATGGGGCAGGACACGCCGGTCCCGTGATCAGGGCAGTACCCGTACGGGTTCTTACCGGCCGACAAGTACTGCTGGTGGTAGTCCTCGGCGAAATAGAACTCGCCCGCTGGCACGATCTGCGTCGTGACCTGGCCGTAGCCTGCCTCGGCCAGCCGCTTCTGATAGGCGGCCAGGGACTCCTCCGCCGTAGTCCGCTGTTCTGGAGTGTGGTAGAAGATCGCCGATCGGTACTGCGAGCCGATGTCGTTCCCCTGCCGCATGCCCTGGGTGGGGTCGTGCGACTCCCAGAACACCTTGAGCAGGTCGGCGTAGGTAGTCTTGGACGGGTCGTAGACGACCCGGACGGTCTCGGCGTGACCGGTCCGTCCGGAGCACACTTCCTCATAGGTCGGGTTCGGGGTGAAGCCGCCCTCGTAGCCGACCGCCGTGGATACCACGCCAGGGGTCTGCCAGAAGGTCTTCTCCTCCCCCCAGAAGCAACCGAGGGCGAACTCGGCGATCTCGGTTCCGGCCGGATAAGGCGGCCGGAGCGGAGTACCGAGAACCTCGTGCCGCTCAGGGACGGGCATCTGCTCGGACCGGCCGGGCAGTGCGTCCTCGGCCGAGATCATTCGCGTCTTGTGCTGTCCGAAAATGCTCACTGGTCCTCCTTCGCTGGCCTAGGGGGAAACCACGCCCGTCGCCAGGGGATTCCTGACAACGGCCGCCCTACCCGGTGCGTTCTACGACGAACTCGCAGAGCGCCTCGAATGCGGCCCTGGCCGGAACATCGGGCAGCCCAAGGATCTCGGTCCTGGCCGCCTCCGCCCACTGGCGAGTGTCGGCCTTGGCCATCTCCATGGCGGGGTGCGCACGCAGCAGCCCCAGCGCCTCGATGTGCAGCGCCGGGTCCGACAAATCAGGCATATTTAGCAGTTCTACAAGCCGGGCGTCGTCCGGGCCCGCGGTCCGCAGCGCGTAGAGCATCGGCAGGGTCCTGACCCCTTCTCGCAGGTCCGTGCCCGGGGTCTTGCCCGACTGCTCCGACTCGCTGGCCACGTCCAGGATGTCGTCGGCCAGCTGAAACGCGACCCCGAGCGCACGGCAGGCAGGCGTGACCCTGGCGATGACGTCGGCGGAAGCCCTCGAGAACATGGCGCCGAAGTGCCCGGACGTGGCGAACAGGGAGGCAGTCTTCTCGGTCACCACGCCGAGGTAATGGTCCAGCGGGTCCTCGCCGGGCTGGCAGCCTACGGTCTCCGAGATCTGGCCGGTGACGAGCCGTCCGAACGTCTGGGCCTGGATCCGGATGGCCTCCGCGCCCAGGTCCGCGAGGATTTCCGAAGCCCGCGAGAAGAGGAAGTCTCCGGTCAGGATCGCTACGGAGTTACCCCAGCGCGAGTTGGCGCTGATGCTACCCCGCCGGACATCCGCTTCATCCATGACGTCATCGTGATAAAGCGTTGCAAGGTGGGTCAGCTCAAGCGCGATCGCCGCCTGAATGATCCGCGGGTCCTGCGGGTCACCGAACTGTGCCGCGAGCAGCACCAGCATCGGGCGCAGCCTTTTCCCGCCCGCTTCCATCAGGTGGGCCGAGGCTACCGCGAGCACTTCGTGGTCCGAGCGCGCGGCCGCGCGCAGGCCCTCCTCGACCAGCGCAAGGCCGTCGAGCACATTCGACGCAAGCGCGGCGTCGGTGAGTTCCACCGGGACAGTGGCTATCACGTGGCGTCCCCTCAGAGGCTCGCCGGCTGCCCGGAGAACCAGTTGTAACCGAGGCTATCGTCTAGCCGTCCCCAAGATATTCGCACCCGCAGGTAAAGCCAGTCTCGTTCGTCTTTCGCGCGCGAGCCGCAGCCCACGGTACAGTTCGTGGCCGGCATGCCACCGTCGTGTCGCTTACCGGACGAACAACTGAGTGGCAGCATGATTGGCGAGACTGAGCAATGGCTGGGGGATGATGCCGAGCACGACCGTGACTGCGGCCCCGAGCGCCACCGCTACGCCGGTGTAGGCGCTTGGCCTGACCACCACCGGTCCTTCGGCGGCCGGCTCGCTGAAGAACATCAGCACGATCACGCGCACATAAGGGAACGCCAGGATCGCGCTGCTCAGCACTCCGATGACGACGAGTGGTAGCGCGCCACCCTCGATCGCCGCCCGGAACACGGCGAACTTGCCGCTGAAGCCGCTCGTCAGCGGAATGCCGGCGAACGCGATCAGGAACAGCGCGAACAGGCCCGCGACCAGCGGGGAGCGCTTGCCGAGACCGGCCCAGCTCGAAAGATGGTTAGCTTCTCCGGCCGGGTCGCGGACGAGCGTGACTATGGCGAACGCGCCGACTGTCGCGAACCCGTAGGCGAACAGGTAGAACATGCTGCCGGACAGCCCGGCGGTGTTCGCCGCGATGAGGCCGGTCAGGATGTAACCGGCCTGGGCGATCGATGAATAGGCGAGCAGTCGCTTGACGTCGCGCTGGGTTATCGCGATGACCGAGCCGACCAGCATCGTCAGGATGGCCACGACCCACATGGCCGGGCGCCAGTCCCAGGCGAGCTGGCCGAAGGCCACGTAGAAGACGCGAAACAGCGCCCCGAACGCTGAGACCAGCGTGCAGGATGCCATCAGCGCGGTTATCGGCGTGGGTGCTCCCTGGTATACGTCGGGCTTCCACGCCTGGAACGGAACCGCTCCGATCTTAAACAGCAGCCCGATCCCGACCAGCGCGATGCCGGCGTACAGCAGCGTGGAGGACGCAGTACCCGACTGCGCGGCCGTCGCGATCGCGGCCAGCTGGACCGAGCCCGCGTAGCCGTACAGCATGGCCACGCCGAACAGGAAAAACGCCGACGAGAACGCGCCGAGCAGGAAGTACTTCATCGCCGCTTCCTGGGACAGCAGCCTGCGCCGGCGGGCCAGCGCGCACATCAGGTACAGCGGCAGCGAGAGCACTTCGAGCGCGATGAACATCGTCAGCAGATCGTTGGCGGCGGGGAACAGCAGCATGCCGCCGACCGCGAACAGCGTGAGCGGGTAGACCTCAGTGTGCGACAGCCCGGCGAGCAGGCCCTCGCGCTCCTCGGCGCTGCCGGGGACGGCCGCCGCCTGCGGGGTGAACGCGCTCACCTCGTGCGAGGACTCAGCGATGAGCAGCACGCTCACGAACGCCAGGACCAGGATCGTCGCCTGGATGAACAAGGTGGGGCGGTCCACGCCAACCGTCCCGACCGCGATCACCGTGCCTGGCCTGTGGTCGGAGAAGTTGGAGTTCGTCGCGCCCAGCCATACGGCCAGCACGAACGCGCCGGCCAGGCCGCCGAGCGAGAGCGCGATGTGCATGGTCCGCCGCAGCGTCCTGGGAGCGAACGCCTCGACCAGCACCCCGGCGATCGCCGCCGCGAACACCAGCAGCACCGGGGAGAGCAGACCCCACTCGAAGGGCGGCGCGGCGATTGTCGACGCGGACGCAAGTGACCCGGTCACGCCGAGCTCCTTTGCCTCAAGATTACGTGGACCCGCTTCGAGGCGGCCTGCGCCTGGACCACATGACCGGCCCGGGCGTGGTGGTGCAGGTCGGCGGTCGTACCGGCGGTCGCCGCGGCCGGGGCCGGATGCGGCGGCACCGGGTTGGTCGAGTGCGCCTGGACGAGGGTCTTGGTCACCGCCGGGTTGATGATCTCGATGATCGGCTTGGGGTAAACCCCGAGCACGATGATCAGGGCGATCAGCGGCGCCACGGCCCAGAGCTCCCGGCCCTTGAGGTCCGGCATCGTGGCGACCTCCTC
>JASHUE010000739.1:0-8791 GCA_030040195.1 Streptosporangiaceae bacterium
GGCGGGGCCGATCAGCAAGACGTCTACGACATCACGGTGGCCAACGCCGGCTACGCCGCCACGACCGGAACCGTGACGTTCGCCGCGGATCTGCCTGACGGAGTGCAGGCGCTGTCGATGTCCGGCTCGGGCTGGTCGTGCACGCTGGCCACCGCGACCTGCACGACCGACAGCGGAGTCTCGCTGGCAGCCGGGCAGCAGGACCAGATCACGCTGACGGTCGGCGTCTCCGCGGGCCAGCCCCCGGACCTGCAGACGTTCATGCAGGCATCGGGCGGAGGCGAGGTGCCGGCCGCGGCGCTGGACGAGAACAACGACTACGGCGTCGTCACCAACGGCGGAGAGTACGTGGACCCGACGTACGTAGAGACGGGAAGCTAGGCCGGGCCCGGGCAGGGCGCGCCAGGCGGGGTGTGCGCCCTGCTCTGCCCGACCGGTCAGGCGCGGACCATCGGGCCGTATCCGGCGAATTGCTCTCGGCCCGTGCTCACAGCCCGTAAGCTAGTCTCAGCGCTAGGTGCCCGACTCCACTTCACGACCCGCGCGGCCTGGGAGTCACAACGAGGGCCCTGGCCTTTTACGTCAGTGTTACGAGCCCGAATCACGTCGGCAATCAGTGCCCGCGATCGTCGACGGTGAACGCCACTCAGACCGGGAGGGCCACCTTTATGGCCATGTGGAGAATACGCATCAACCTCGCTGACGATCCGCTCAGCAGAGAGCGGCTCAGCGAGGTGCTGGCGCGCCAGCGCGTCGCGGCAGTCCAGCTGTCGCCGCGGCCGGGCACGGCAGCGGAGCTGTCGGGCGACGTAGTGCTGGAATTGCCGCGTGACGAGGCGCTCGGCGAGATGCTGACCGCGCTGCACACGATCAGCCCTCAGGTGTTCGTGAGCCGCGCGGAGGATCACGACAACGAAGACGACGCGCCCCGCGAGGACGCACTGGTCAGCTAGCCGCTAACTGCGCGAAGACGCCCCGGTCAGCTACCCGCTAAGCGGATCCTGCCGTTCGGCGGGCTCACTGCCGGCCGGGCCCTGACGCTTGGCCAGCTCGCTGTGGAGCCTGGCCACCAGCGCACGCAGTACGTCCCGCTCCGCCTCAAGCTGGCGCACCTGGGCCTCAAGCTCCAGTACCCGCCGGACCGCGGCAAGCGTAAGGCCGTCGTCGATCAACTCGACGACGTACCGCACGGCGACGATCTCATTGCGGGTGTACCGACGCTGACCGCCGGCCGACCGCGATGGCGACACCACTGCGAACTCGTCCAGCCTGCGCAGGAAGGCCTGCTGGACGTTCAACATCTCCGACACTTGGCCGACGGTGAACAGCGGCCGGTTCTCGTCGTCCAGTGGCAGCGACGGCACGGCATCCTCCTCACCGGGAAAAGGGCCCGCACGGCCATGACCGCACGGGCCCTTCGCAGGTTATCGCCCTCTCGCGGGCGCCATGATCAGGCCGTGACGGCGGCCTGCTCCGGCGTGCTGATCTCGATCTTGCGCGGCTGCGCACGCTCGGTCAGCGGAACCTTGACGGTCAGCACGCCACCGTCGTAGGACGCGGCGATGTGCTCGGCGTCGACGGTGTCCGACAGCCGCAGCTTCCTGGAGAACGAGCCCATGACCCGCTCCCGGACGAACGGCTTCTCGCCGTCTGCGTACTCCTCCGACCGCTCCGCGCTGACGCTCAGCACGCCCCGGTCGACGGTCACGTCGATGCTGTCGGTGTCGATACCCGGCAGGTCGAACCGAAGCTCGATCTCGTTGTCGCGCCGAATGGCGTCCATCCGCACGGCGGTGAAGCTGCGGTCAGCGGTCCAGAACGCGCGGTGAAACTCCGCGCGTGGGTCGAATGATGTAAGCAGCATGTCCCTGTCACCTTCCAGTCGCATCCTAGACCCGGCGGCCTAGGTTAGCTTGCTCTGTTGCTTGAAAAAACTTCCAACTTCAATCGTATATTCCTTGGGAACGAAGTCAAATCAAGCTTCATCTCGTGGTCCGGTCGCGGTGATCCGTGGCTGGTCAAACGCTCGCCTCGAACGGGCCATGCGCCCGGGCCTGCAGCTTGAGGCACCCCAAACCGGCCCCGCAGATCGGACAAATCGCCGCGCGTTCGCGTGGCCGGGGAAGATTGATGTCGCCCTGCCGCCGCCGATCTTCCCCAGCCACCCAAGGAGCGCTCGGTTTGACGGGAACGTCGGTTGTCGGCCGCTTCCTCGGGGGAGATAGCGCTGTCCGGCAGGCCCAGGACGAAGCCCGCGAGCGCAACCGCATGCTCGCGGACTTCCGCAACTGCGCCAGGGCGCACCTGACCAGCCCTGGCGCGGCCGGCGACCGACCCGGCCGGCCGACGCGGTGACGGAACCGGGCGGTGACGAGCACCAGCGCCGTCCCGGCCGGCTTGCCTACGCCAGGCGCTCGATGATGGTCGCGTTCGCCTGGCCGCCACCCTCGCACATCGCCTGCAGGCCGTAGCGGCCGCCGGTGCGCTCAAGCTCGTGCAGCAGCTTGGTCATGAGGATCGCGCCGGTGGCGCCGAGCGGGTGACCGAGCGCGATCGCTCCGCCGTTGGGGTTGGTCTTCTCGAGCGGGCCGCCGGTGTCGGCCGACCAGGCCAGCACCACCGGCGCGAACGCCTCGTTGACCTCGAACACGTCGATGTCGTCGATGTCAAGGTGACCCTTCTCCAGCGCCATCTCCGTCGCGGGGATCGGACCGGTAAGCATGTAGACGGGGTCCGCGCCGACGACGGCCAGGGTGTGGATGCGCGCCCGCGGCGTGAACCCGTGGCGGCGTACCGCGCTCGGTGACGCGATCAGCAGCGCAGCCGCGCCGTCGGAAATCTGCGATGAAATCGCCGCCGTCAGCTCCCAGCCCGGTCGCAGCGGTTTCAGCTCGGCCATCTTCTCCAGGGTGCTGTCCCGCCGCGGTCCCTCGTCGGTGCTGACACCGGCGACGGGCAGAACCTGCCGGTCGAACCGACCCTGGTCGATGGCGCGGATCGCACGGGCGTGGCTTTCCAGGGAAAGCTCTTCTAGCTGCGAGCGCTTGAAGCCCCACTTCTCGCACATCAGCTGCGCGCCGCGGAACTGCGAGATCTCCTGGTCGCCGTAGCGGTCCTTCCAGCCCTGGCCGAATGGCGAGGCCAGTCCCTCCCGCATCGGCAGCGCCACCGTCGTGCCCATCGGCACCATGCTCATGCTCTCGACGCCCGCCGCGATCACCAGGTCCTGCGTGCCGGAGAGGACCGCCTGCGCGGCGAAGTGAACGGCCTGCTGCGAGGATCCGCACTGCCGGTCGATGGTGACGCCGGGAACGCTCTCCGGCAGGCCCGCGGACAGCCAGGCGTTCCTCGCGATGTCGATCGCCTGCGGGCCGGCCTGCGAGACGCAGCCCATGATGACGTCCTCGATCGCCGTCGGGTCGACCGAGGTTCTGGCAATCAGCCCCCGTATCACGTGCGCCGCGAGGTCCGCTGGATGGACCGATGACAGGCCGCCGTTCCGCTTGCCGATGGGGCTGCGAACGGCCCCGACGATGTATGCCTCCGACACCACGTGACCTCCGTGATCAGCGGCCCGCCGTCACCGTTTTTTGCGCAGCTTGCGCGGTGCGCCCTGGCGACTCTTACCGTCAGGTTGAGGCTACCGCGACGTTTGGTTCCGGCCATAGACCCAAGTTGGTCACGAGCCGGGCGTCCGATTACTGCACGCGAACTGTATCTGCACCGCTACTATCCGTGAATGCGCTCACTTGGAGCGAGCGCACGCCATGGTCAGCCGGCGCGCGCGGGGCACGGCCCGCCCGGCGTCCTACGGGGGGAAACCGAAGTCATGACACGATCCAGCGACGAGGGCGCCGGCCTAGTGAGCATCGGCCAGCTCGCCAAGGCAGCGGGGGTCAGCAGCCGCACGATCAGGTACTACGAAGAACTCGGCATCTTGCCCGAGCCGAGGCGCTCGCCAGGCGGAACGCGCAAGTACCCCAAGGAGTATGGCCGCTACATCGCGGCCGCGCTCGCGCTGAAGGACCTCGGCTTCCGGCTCGATGAGGTCAAGCCGCTAGCGCGACTGGCGGCCGGGCGCCAGGTCAGCCCGGGTCAGCGGGACGCGGCCGCCCGGCTGGTGGATGACAAGATCGAGGCTCTGGCCCGGCAGGTCACGGTGCTACGACGGCTCGCCGACTCGGTCCGCGTGCCCGACGGCGACCTGCCCGTGTCGGCCATCCTCGGTTCCGCGGTGCTGGCCCAGGAACCGCCAGCGCGCACCGACCTGAGCGTGGTCCCCTCGATCGCCGACGACGGCGCCGCGTGACCTAGACGAGTGCTCGGGACACACCTCGTTCCCGCCATCGTCGGTAATCGCAACGAGCACGGCCGCTCACGACACGGCCATCCGCCTCCGCGGGCTCTATGCTGAAATGCGAGCATCTCGGGAGGCAGCATGGAACAGGGCATCATCCTGCTGCTGGTACTGGCGGCGATCGTCGCGTATGTGGTCGCCCGGACCCGCCGGCGGATGGGGCTGGTCGTTACCGCCAAGACCTGGTTCTACGTGATGGGCGGCTTCGTGATCGTCGTGCTCGTGATGTGGGCAGTCAGCGTCCGGCGCTAAGGGCATCTCGGCCCTGAGGACGGTGGTCAGAGCATGCGCGACGTTGTGCTGCTCTTGATCGGCATCTCGAACCAGACGGCCTTGCCGTCCTTGGTCGGCCTCGACCCCCAGCGGCTCGCGATCTGATCCACCAGGTACAGCCCGCGCCCGCCCTCGTCGCTCTCCCCCGCGCTCCGGATCCTGGGCAGCCGCAGGTCGGCGTCGAATACCTCGACCCAGACGGCCTCGTGACCGCGGCGCAGGCGCAGGGTGAAATCCTTGCCGGCCGGCGTCGCGAGGCCGTCGTCGTAGGGGGCGAGCTCCCAGTCCCCGATGATTCCGAGCGGGCCGGCGCCGGCGCCCTCCAGGACCAGCTCGTGCCGCGGGGTCGGCGACACCGCGGCGTGCAGTACAACATTCGTGACGACCTCGGAGACCAGCAGGCAGGTGAGATCGGCCTGGTCCATGTCCATACCCCAGCTGACGAACGTCTCGTGAGCCAGGCGCCTGGCCTCCGACACCCGGATCGGCTCGGCCGGGAACTGGCCCTCCCAGGAGGCAAGGTCCACCGAGGACGTCCGCACCACCACGACCGCCATGTCGTCGTCGATCTCGCCCGGCACCGCTGTCTCCGCGGCCAGCGCCACCTCCTCCACCGTGCCGTCGGCGGCCTCCCGCACCGCGTGGCGCAGCATTTGCTGCACCTCGGCGTCGGTGTAGTGGCCGCCGCCGTCGGCCCGCTGACGGCGGTCGATGAGCCCGTCGGTGTAGAACACCAGCGTCGATCCGGGGGCCAGGTAGCGGTTCTCTTCCCGGTACGTTGGCAGGCCGGGTAGGCCCTTGCCGCGGACTCCGAGGAGCACGCCGCGATCCAGGATCTCCAGCTGGCTCACGTCGTGCCCGCGCACGATGAGCGGCGGCACGTGCCCGGCGTTGGAGAACGACAGCGTCCTGGACCACGCGTCATAGACCAGGTACGTGCAGCTCACCGTGGGCGGGTCGGCGGAGAAGCCGTGCTCTTCGGCGGCCGCCGGGCCTAGCGACCGGACCCAGTCGTCCAGGCGGCGCAGGATCTCGGCCGGTGACTTATCGTCCTGGGCGAATGCCCGCAGCGCCGCGCGCAGCTGGCCCATCACCGCGGCCGCCCGCGCGCCGCGGCCTTCGACGTCCCCGATGACGATGCCGACCCGGCCCGCCGACAGCGGGATGATGTCGTACCAGTCACCGCCGACCTGCGTCTGAATGCCCTGACCGTGCGTCTCAAGCGGTTTTGCCGGAACGTACTTATAAGCCACCTCAAGGCCGTCCACGAATGGCGGGTCCTTGGGCAGCAGACTGGTCTGGAATGCGAGCGCGGTCCGGCGCTCCTCTTCGAACAGCATGGAGTTATCGATAGCCACTGCGACGCGGCTCGCAATTGCGCTCAGGAAATCGCGGTCATCCGCGCCGTAATGGCGCTCGTCTCGTTCGGTCAGCATTGACAGGGCCAGGCTCATCACGCCCAGCAACTGGCCCCTGGCCACGAGCGGCGCGGCGATCGTCGAGGTGAGCCTGATCTTGTCGCATTGCTGCTGGCTCTCTGGCCGCGGCGCGGGGAAGACCTCGGTGTCCATGTCGGCGACGACCACGGTGTCGAGCGTGGACATCGCCTGCTCGCAGAAGTGGCCCTTCGGGTAGCGGATCTGCTCGCCAACGAGCGCCCAGGTGCCGGGCTCGGGCGTCCAGCCGCGGGAGTTCAGCTGCGCCCGCCGGATCAGCTGATCGCCGTGCAGCAGGTCGATAAAGCAATGGTCGGCGAACTGGGGCACGAGCGTCTCGGCTACCTGGCGGAGGGTGACACTCAGCTCGAGCGAGCTGGCCAGCCGGTCGCCGATCCGTTCCAGCAGGCCGATCCGGTCGGTCGCGCGCTGCGGCCCGTACCTCGTTGCCTCGCGCGCCATGATGACGATGCCGGCGATCTCGCCGTCCGGCCCGCGCAGCGAGGACGCGTGCGCCCGGACGAACACCTGCGAGCCGTCAAGCCGCTGGCTGGTGAACGTGCCCTCCCACGGCCAGCCGCGCAGCACGATCTCGGCCATGTGCTGCACTATGGCCATGTCGCCCTGCTCGAACCCGAGGGCCCGAAGCGGCCTGCCGACCAGCTGGGCGGGCTCGTCAGGGAAGTCGAAGAGCGAGACGGCAAACGGGTTCGCGTAGAGCAGTTGGCAGTTGGCGTCGGTTACGAGCACACCTGTGGCCACCTGGTCAAGGACCTGGCTGGCGGTCAGCAGATGCTGGAGATCCTCGGGCGCCGTCACGACGTCCGCCCCCGTTCTCCGCCGCCCGGGAGTGCCGGCGCGGTGGTTGCCTCGCGCGACTCCGTCACGACCTCATCACCGCGCGATCATTGCTGCCGCAGCACGAACACGTGCGTGGCAATCTCGACGGGCAGTTCCGCCTCAACCTCGCCGGACCCATCCGCACCTGTCACCCACACACCGTGGTCGCTGGCCGCGAGAGTTACCTCGCGTCCGGGTTGTATCCCAATGTTCTTGAGTCTAAGCATCAACGCGGCATCGCTTTGGACTTGTTCGCTGATACGGCTGACCACTACCTGCTCCGGCTGCTCTGGTCCGCGGGCAATGATGTCGGTCATGGCAATGTCGGGCTCGTCGACGGCGGCATGGGCGCGCTCAGCCGCCGTGTCGGGAACATCGAGCTCGGCCAGGCCGGGAATGACATTTCCGTGCGGGCAACGGACCGGATAGTCGAGCAGTTCCACAAGGTGCCGTTCCACATCGTCCGAAATCACGTGTTCCCACCGGCACGCCTCGATGTGGACGTCCTCCCAGGGCAGCCCGATGACGCTGACGAGGAGGCATTCGGCCAGCCGGTGCTTGCGCATTACCCGGACCGCCAGCGCCCGGCCGCTGTCGGTCAGCGCCAGCTGCCGGTCGCCCTCCACCCGCAGCAGCCCGTCCCGCTCCATCCGGGAGACCGTCTGGCTTACGGTCGGCCCGCTCTGCGACAGCCGCTCGGCGATCCGGGCACGCAGCGGCACGATGCCCTCCTCCTCGAGCTCGAAGACCGTCCGAAGATACATCTCGGTCGTGTCGATCAGGCCATGCGCTGTCACGAGCTTTACCTCCGGAAACGATGCTATGCCGCTTCGCGGCCAGCGAGCACGCAGCGAGTCGTGACCTCCTCGTTCAAAATTATCCTGATTTGATGTAAATCAGCGGCTATCGCCCGCTCGGGAGGCGCAGTGGGCCCCGGCGGGCCAGCGTTACGGCGCCAGCCTGCGGATGGTCCAGCCCTGGCCAGCCGCGGTGTACCTGAACCGGTCATGCAGCCGACTCGGCCGGCCCTGCCAGAACTCGATGGTCTGCGGCTGCACGCGGTAGCCGCCCCAGAACTCCGGCATCGGCACCTCGGTGCCCTCCGGCCAGCGCTGCTCCATCTCCCGGTACCGGTCATCCAGTTCGGCCCTGGAAGCCAGGACCGTGGACTGGCGGCTGGCCCAGGCACCCAGCTGTGATCCACGCGGGCGGCTGTGGAAGTACGGCTCACTGGCGTCGGTACTCAGCGGTGACACACCGCCCTCGACGATCACCTGCCGGTGCAGGGCCTGCCACGGGAACAGCAGGCAGGCGCGCGGCACCTCGGCCAGGTCGCTGCCCTTGCGCGAGGTCCTGTTGGTGTAGAAGACAAAGCCCGCGGAGTCGAACCCCTTCAGCAGCACCATCCGGGCCCGTGGCCACTGGTCGGCGGAGACGGTGGCCAGGACCATCGCCGTGGGTTCCGGCAGGCCGGCCTTGACCACGTCGTCCATCCACGCCCGGAGGAGGTCCAGCGGATCGGCCGGCAGCATCGCCTCCGTCAGGGTGCCCGGCAGACCGGGCGGGACCGCGGTAAGGCCAGGCGGGATGGGCTGCCCGGTGGTGCCCCAGGCGAGGGCCGCGGCAGAGTCCTCCTGAGTCTGGTCGTGGCGGTCGGCCTGGCCGGGATCGCCTTCGGCCGGCTGAGCGTGTGCTGTGGGCTCCACGGGTATTGATCCTCACATAACTGAGGGCTGGGCGCTTGCCAGCCCGCCGCAGAATCCCCCGATAGACCCTTTCGAGGGTAGGTCGGGGATCCCCCGTCGATGGAACCTCTTGGGAATGCACGGGTTGGACCCTTTTGGGGGTGCACGGGGGTATCCGCCCGCGGGTCGGTTACCTGGTC